>JAFGRS010000800.1 GCA_016935045.1 Lentisphaeria bacterium
CAACCACGAATGGACACGAATTCACACGAATGAGAAGCAGTCGCAGGGCTTTGGACCGGGACGCAACGGGAGTTCCTCGTCTGCCGCATCCGGTGTCGGAACTCGTTGCGCCCATTGGTGTTCATTCGTGTCCATTCGTGGTTCATGAATAGATCAGGTGAGGGGTTTTCTTCCTGCATCTTGGCGGCATTGGCGCCGGTTCCGGCGAACCTGGCTCCGGGAGCGGTGTCTGTTTACGGCAAGGGCCCGGTGTCCGTTTAGTGCGTGTGTCGGGTCGCATCCGTGTCGGGCCTGGCTATGCGGATCGTTTCACGATGATCTGGAGCGCCCGCGTCCTCGCGGGTACCGATCTTCACGGATACAGAGAACTCTGAGACAATCGGCAACGGACAGAGGAGGTCTGGACCATGGGTTCGTCGTTCACGCTGGGGATCGGGGAGAACGCGCCGGGGTTTTCATTGCCGGCGACGGATGGCCGCACCTATACCCTCGACGACTTTGCCGACGCGAAGGTGCTGGTCGTGTTCTTCACCTGCAATCATTGCCCGTTCGTGGTGGGTTCGGACGAGGTGACCCGGGAGACCGCCGAACGCTACGCCCCGCAGGGCGTGCGCTTTGTGGGCATCAATGCGAACAGCCCCAACACCTACCGCGAAGACAGCTTCGAAGGCATGGTGCGGCGCATGCAGGAGCACCGTTTCCCCTGGGTGTATCTCCACGACCGGACCCAGGACACGGCCCGCGCCTATGGGGCTCTCAGGACGCCACATTTCTTCGTCTTCGACGCCCGGAGGCGGCTCGTCTACACTGGTCGGGGGGTGGATTCGCCCAGGGATGCTTCCAGAATCACGGTCAACGACCTGGATCGCGCCCTGGACGACGTCACGTCGGGCCGGCCGCTGCGGGTGCCCCTCACCAACCCCATCGGCTGCAACGTGAAGTGGGAAGGCAGAGATGCCCACTGGATGCCGCCCGAGGCCTGCGACCTGGTGTGATCGGCGTCGGCTGGGCGCCCATGGCCGCGGCGGCGGCCGGCTGTGACGTGTCTTCTGCCGGGAGGGCAATCGGCTCATGCGCAGGCGGTATGCCGTTCTGATGGGTGTGCTGTTTTCGTGTGCCGGTGCCGCTGCGGGCCGCGTGTCGGTTTCCACGGCCCTCGAAGCACAGGGGGCCACGAGTCGTGCGCTGCGCTTTCTGCTCAAACGGCAACACGCTGACGGGTCCTGGGCCAACCAGGAGGGCGCCACCGCCGCCGTGGTGCTGGCCCTGGCCAACCAGCCCCAGGCTGCGGAACCCGGCAGCGTCGAGGGGGCCCTCCGCAAGGGCCTCCGTTTCCTCGTCTTGCGCGCGGAGGCCTTGTCCATCCCGGTCACCGAGCCGGAATCCCTCCGCGGCGATGCCCTGGGTACCGCTGCCGCCTGTGCCCTGGCCCTGGCGCGGGGAGAAGGAGGGGGGCGCGACGAGGTGTTGGGGCGACTGCGATCGAGAGTGCTTGCCGGCCTGGATGTCGCAGCGGCAACCGCACCCCCGGGGCCGGCAGCGGCGGGGACGGCTGCCGAGACCTTGGCGCTGCAGATGCGTCTGGCGCTGATCCTCGATGCCCTGGGGGCGACGGACACCCCGGCATGGGTCCCGGGGGCACCCTACGCTGCTCTGGTGGGCCTCCTGCGCCGCGGCCTGCCTCCCGGTCCCGGTCCGGCCGCCGGGCCCGAGGCGGACGGCCCGCCCGACGGAAAAGGCCCCGAGGACTCCGCCGCCCTGGATCTGAGCGCGGCCCTGGCGTTGCGCGGATTGCTCTACTGCCGGGTCCCTGCGGCTGACCCGGATGTCCGCCGCCTGATGGCTCGATTCGGCGCCTCCCCTCCCCGGGAACCCCTCGCCGTCTGCGGCCTCGCCGAGGCCCTGACGGTACTGCTCTGGGACGCCGGGGCGGGGGACATCCCGCGGACCATGCTTCCGGAACCCATGGTGCAGGTCCTCCTGGCCTCGCAGCAGGGCGACGGAGGATGGTCCACCGACGTCCCCGGCGTCGGCCGGGAACAGGCCACCGCGGCGGCAGTGCGGGGACTGCAGGTCCTGGTGGGACCGGCGTTGTGCTCCGGGAACTGACCCGTTGCCGGCGTGGGGGGTTGCTTTCGGCGGGAACCCGGCGTAACGGGACGGGGTGTCCGCGGCGGGGCACGGTACAGCGGAATGGGGTGGAAAGGGACGTCACATGGTCTGTCGCATCGCGGTCATCGGCGGCTCGGGTCACATCGGGTACGTCGCGGAGGGCATGCGCCAATGCCCGGAGGCCGTCCTGTGTGCCGTGGCCCCGGGCAGCGAGACCGAGGACGGGACGGGGCTCTGCCGTCGTCTCGGGGCGGTAGGGACGGCCCGGGTCTACGAAGACTACCGCGACCTCCTGGCCCGGGAGGAGATCGACATCGCCGTCGTCGCTCCCGAGTTCCATCGGCACGCAACCATCACCTGCGCGGCGCTCGAAGCCGGGGCGGCCGTGTACTGCGAGAAACCCCTCGCACTCACCGCGGCCGGGCTCGACGACGTCCGCCAGAGCCTGGCACGGACCCGACGCCCCCTCGGCATGATGCTCGCCTTCCGCTACGAACCCGCCTTCCGGGAGGCACGGGACATCGTCCGTTCCGGCCGGATCGGTACGCCGACGGTGGGATATGCCCAGAAATCCTACAAGCGCGGACGACGGCCCGATTCCTACCGCCGTCGGGAGACCTTCGGCGGCATCATCCCCTGGGTGGGCATCCATGCGGTGGACTGGTTCCGCTGGGTGAGCGGCTGTGAGTACCGGGCTGTCCGTGCCCTGCACGTGAAACTCCACTGCCCCGACTACCCCGGCATGGAGGACGCGGCCACCTGCCTGTACGAACTGGACAACGGCGGCAGCGCCGTCATGAGCTTCGATTTCCTGCGGCCGCCCGGGGCCCCCTCCCATGGCGACGACCGACTGCGGCTCGTAGGCGACAAGGGCGCCCTCGAAATCCGTACGGATGGGACCCTCGAGGTCATCGACGCTCGCGGCCCCGAACGCATCGTCACGCCCGCGCCGCCCCTCGGCTGTTTCGCGGATTTCGTCCGCTCCGTCGTCGATCCCGGTCATCCCTGCGCCCTGACCGCCGAAGAGGCCCTCCGGATCACGGAGATTGTGCTGCGGACCCGGGATGCCGCGGACACGGGGGAGAGGATCGTCCTCTGAGGGGGTACCCCGCGCGCCTCGGACTGGAGGGCGAAGCTCCCGCTGAGCCGCATCCCCCTGGAGGGCGAAGCTCCCGCTGAGCCGCATCCCCCTGGAGGGCGAAGCTTCCGCTGAGCCGCACCCCCCTGGAGGGCGAAGCTTCCGCTGAGCCGCACCCCCAACCACTCGCGAGTTTCGCTGACCCCTTACCATCCCTCCGCGCGGTTGACCGGACCACTTCCATGGGCTACCGGTATGCTCAGACATCCTGATCCGGCGGAAGACGCTTGACACCACCGTCGCCGCGGCACGCTGGAGCCGGCGGTCTCCGCCGTATCTCCCGGGCGGCAGGGACAGGAGGTGGCGCAGGCATGGACAAGCCCGTATCGGTCGTCCTGGTCGGCATCGGCGGCTACGGCAACACCTACGTCGACGCGCTCCTGCGGCAGCCGTCCCCGGCCGCGGCCCGCATCGCGGCCGTCGTCGACCCGCGCCCCGAGGGATGCAGACGCCTCGGGGAACTCGAACAGGCCGGCATCCCCTGCTACCGGACCCTGGAGGATTGCCTCGCCCGGCAGACCGCCGAGCTGGCCGTCCTTTCGTCCCCCATCCACTTCCATGTTCCGCAGACCGTGGCCGCCCTGGAGCAGGGCTGCAGGGTCCTGTGCGAGAAACCCCTCGGCGCCCGGATCCAGGACGCCCGCGCCATGGTGGAGGCGCGGGACCGCCGCGGCGGCTTCGTCGCCATCGGCTACCAATGGTCCTTCAGCGCCGCGATCCAGGCGCTGAAGGCCGACATCCTGGCCGGGCGTCTCGGGGCCCCCCGACGCCTCCGCACTCTGGTGCTGTGGCCCCGCGGCGAGACCTACTACCGGCGCAACCAGTGGGCCGGCGCCCAGCGTGCCCCGGACGGCACCTGGATCCTCGACAGTCCGGCCAACAACGCAGCGGCGCACTACCTCCACAACATGCTCTACCTGACAGGTCCGGCGGCGGATCGCAGCGACATGCCCCGGCGGCTGCGGGCGGAACTCTACCGCGCCAACCCGATCGGGAACTTCGACACCTGTGCGGTCCGGGCGCGCACCGAATCCGGCGCCGAAGTCCTCTTCTATGCCAGCCACGCGGTGCGGAATAGCCGCGGCCCGGAATTCCTCTTCGAGTTCGACCGGGCCAGCGTCCGCTTCGAGGGCAAGTCCGTGACGGCTCGATTCGCGGACGGCTCCGTGCACGACTATGGCAATCCCAACGCCGACGGCGCCCGGAAACTCTGGGACTGCGTCCGGGCGGCGCGGGAAGAGACCCCCATCGCGTGCGGACCGGAAACTGCCTCGGCCCAGACCCTCTGCATCAACGGCATGTACGAATCCCTGCCAACACCCGCCGCCTTCCCGCCCGAATGGGTGCAGTGCCACGGCGATACGGGCAGCCGAATGCTCTGCGTCGAGGGACTCGAAGACGTGCTCGCCGGGGCCTACGCGAGGGGCGCCCTGCCTGCCGAGGAGAAAGTCCCGTGGGCCACGACGGGGGACGAGATCGACCTGGACGGGTACGCCGAATTCCCCCGCCCCCCCCGAAACCCCGTGTCGGAGGCGTGATCCGCTCCGGATCCGATCCGGCGAGAGAGAATGCCCGGGCGGCCGCGGGCGCTCCAGCCGGGAAGAATGCCCGGGCGGCCGCGGGCGCTCCAGTCCGGGAAGAATGCCCGCGCGGCCGCGGGCGCTGGCGGCAATTCGCGAGGGACTCCGCATGGCAAAACCCAACATCCTTCTCATCACCACCGACCAGCAGCGCTACGACACCATCGGCGCCAACGGCTCGGCGGTTGCACGGACGCCCAACATTGACCGGCTCTGCCGGGAAGGGGTCCGTTTCCGCCGGGCCTATGTGCAGAACACCGTCTGCATCCCCAGCCGGGCCTGCATCCAGACGGGGCGCTACACCCACCAGCACGGGGTCCGTTATATGGAATCCGTCATTGACGCGACCCCGGGACTCCCAGCCCACGAGGTCACGGTGATGGAACGGCTGCAGGCCGCGGGATACGCCACCGGCGCCACGGGCAAGATCCACATGATGCCCGAACGCGGCTTCGACTGGATGGAAATCGTGGGCGGAAAGGGCGCCCGCTGGACCCAGGCAACGGGCCAGGACATCGGCCCGGCGCCCCTCGGCCGCCAATACGCCGAATGGCTCGAAGCCCGACACCCCGGCGCCTACGAACTCATCTACGAACAGCGCCGACAACCGGAGTACCGCCGCGACCGCGCCTCCGTCGTCCATGTGCTTCCCCTCGAAGAATACGTCGAGACCTACATTGTCGAGAAATCCGTGGAGTTCATGACCCGCCGGCGCGAGGGACCCTTCTTTCTCTGGTGCGGATTCTGCGGGCCCCATGGCCCCCATGACCCGCCCGCCTCCCATGCCGGGCTGTATCCCCCCGAAGCCTACCCCCGGCCGGAGACCTGGAACCAGGACCTGGGCGACCGCCCCCCCCATCTGCGGCGCCCCCACCGCCCCCTGTCGCCCGCCGACGAAGCCTCCCTGCGCCGCTACCGTTCCCTGTACTGGTGTCTGTGCACCCTTCTCGACGACTGTGTCGGGGTGTTGCTGGCGGCCATGGACCGCCTGGGGTTGCTGGACAACACGCTGATTCTCTACACCTCCGACCACGGCGAGATGCTGGGGGACTTCCGCATGTTCGGCAAGGGCAATTTCTACGAACCCGTGGTGCACGTTCCCCTGCTTGCGCGTCCCCCCGGGGGGTGTGCCGGGCGCCCCTTCGACGGTCTGGTCGAGGTGATGGACATCGCACCCACGATCCTGGAGTATGCCGGGATCGAACGGCCGCGGGAGATGCAGGCCGTCAGCCTGCGTCCCATCCTCGAGGGAGGCGCCGGCGGGCATGGCGCCGTGCTCTCGGAATACACCTCCAACGACCGCGCCATCCATGGCAAGTGCCTGGTCACCGAGCGCTTCAAGTACATCCTCTGGAATGTCGGGCAGGGGGGGGAATTCTACGACCTCGCCGGCGACCCGCAGGAGACCCGGAACCTCTACTACGACCCGCGGTGGCGGGACGAGCGCGACCGCCACGCCGAAATGCTCCTGGCCCACCTGATGCAGTCCGAAACCGGCTACAATGCCTGGCGGACCGCCCCGTACTGACGGAACGTGCCCCGGCCCCGGGCATCCTGGTCCGGCGGGAAGACGGTTGGAGAACGGCAGCCGCGCACCGAATGGGCGCGGCGGCAGTTTCCGCAGCATGCGGTCCGGCGTCAAGTGCGTAGGGCGTCGCGCCGGCGGCCTGGATTTCGTGGTCCCCAGCAACCTCTTTACCGTCTACCAGCGTGACGACGGCGAGGCGGTACTGCTGGGGGTCCTGCCCCCCGTCGGCGGCGCCTTGCCATTGGGGTCGGACCACTGGAACTTATTGCAGAACAGTGAACTACGGCAGATCGCAGGCCTCTGGGACGCCCTAAAAGCCTGCTCTCGGCCCCCAAACTGGCGGGACAAGCCCCGGCCTGCGCGGGACCCCCGCACGGTAGACCCTCCCCGGCGCGAGCGCCGAGTCGCTAAAGGCCCTATTCCCGGGGAGAAACTGCAGCTTTAAGGCCGATTCCGACTCCTGATTCGGAGTTAATATCCTTGCCCCAAAGTGTTTGCGTTGGTCCGACCCCAATGGCAGGCCTCCCGCTCCCCCGTACCGGCCGGCGCCCTCGACGGCCGATCCCCTGTCCCCCCGTACCGGCCGGCGCCCTCGACGGCCG
>JAFGRS010000801.1 GCA_016935045.1 Lentisphaeria bacterium
CTTAGGGTATGCGCCCTCCTCGTGCCTTGCGGATGACCATGCGGCGCCTCGCCAAAATGTGAAGTTATTTCCGTGCGGACCCTAAGGGGAAGGCCATGCCAAGAGCAAGCCCCCACTTCCCTTCCCGGACACGTGTAGCACCCTGCCAGAGTCCGGACCGAACGGGGGCTTCCGTCACGCCATCGGTCAATCCGCCCCCTGGGTGACGGCGCGAACATGCTCTCCGAGATACCAGCCCACTACGGTGACGGAAACGGGCGGAAAATGGGCATTGTAAGCCTCCAAAACACCATTCCCTGGTTCCTATCGCGTTGAGGCAGAGGCAACTGCGCAGGTCCGACCCGAATGGTGACAGAATGTAGTCTGGCCCGTCATCCCCCGCAAGTGTCCGTCAACCCTCGCCAGCGTCTCGGCGCCACTCGTCGGCAATCCGGATATCGCGGGCGACCTCGGTGCGCAATGCCTGCCAGTCCACCGGTCCGACGCGGGTGAAGAACTGCGGCTGGTACTGTCCGTCGACCACGGCGGCGTAGGCTTGCCAATGGTCGAGGGCCTCCTTCAGGGCGGCGACGGAGGCGGTCTGCCGGGCCTTGTCGCCGGTCCGGTCGAAGCGACCCAGCTCCAACGCCCCGGTGAATTTGGCGGCGTAGTAGTGGCCCAGATGCCCCAGCGCCAGCCAGTCGTTGCGGGCGCGGGCGAGTTCGTCGCAGCCGCCCGGTTCGATTGCCTTGGCGTAGGCCAGTGCCGCCTGCGCGTCACGCTGCAACGCGGCGATCGCGTCCGGCGGCGGGGTACCGGTTCCCGTGCCCGCGCAGAAGTCGCGGATCGACATCAGTCCGCTGCCGGGCATGGGCCTGCCGTCCAGGACGTGATCGACCCGATGGAAGCCTTTGAAACGGGGGTGGCTGAGGCAGGCCTCCGGGTACATCTTCAGGTCGATCTCGTTCCAGTAGAAGCGGTTGACCGCGGGGACGATGCGCGATGCCGCCGCACAGGCGGCGAAGACCGTTCCGCCGTCGACCGCGGGAAACCGTGCCTGCAGCATGGCCCGGAAGCGCTCGTCGGGCAGCGAGGGATCAAAGCTGAGCAGGCCCCAGATGCGGAAGGTGTACCACTGCCGCTGGATCTCCAGCGGCCGATCCGGGTCCGGCCGGCGGCTGAGGAAGTCGCGTCCCCAGACATAGCCGTCCGGCCCCATGTAGAACCCGGCCAGTTGGTCGGGGCCGGGGAGATGCCGGATGAAGTCGCGGGCGTACGCCGGATCGCCCCAGCGGAAACAGTAATGGTCGTCGTTGCGCACGGTCATCCAGATGCGGCTGGCTGCCGGCAGCTTGCGCAGCGCGGGTCCGGCGAAGGGTGGGCGGGGGGAGGCGTACATGTGGGCGATGGCGTATTTGAAGCTGAAGTCGAACTCGCCGGGGTAGTCCCGCCAGTTGTCGAGGATATCGGCAAACTGCGTTTGGTGGACCCGATGGATCAGCCGGATCCGGCGGTCGGGTTCGCGCCGGAGCGCATCACGGACGCCTTCGCCGTAGGCCTTCCACAGCCAGGCTTCCTTGTCGAACCCATCCGACCGTGCATCCAGGTTTTCGCCGGCGGTAATGCCGATCCCTGCCAGCAGCGGATAGGTGAGGATCAGCTCCCGCACACTGCAGCGGAAGTAGTCGAGGGTGACCGGATTGGTCTGATCGCAGGTGATGCCGTGCTTGCCTTCCGCGCCCCAGGTGAACAGGTTCCAGGTGAAGATGTAGACCTCGATGCCGCGGTCGGCGGCATGCTGCATGACCGCCCGCCAGAAGGCGATCTTCTCGTCGATGGTGAGGGTCTTGACCACCTCCGCCCGTTCCAGCATGGGGGGGCGGATCATGTCTATGCCGCACAGAGAGAACGTCGTGTCGAACGGTACCAGCGTGCGTTGGACATCATCCAGGGCGACCTGGGGGTACTCCGGCACCCGCACCATCGAGGGGAAGGGATGCAGGTTCCAGAGTGTCAGGACGTTGTATCGGCCGCGCGCCATCTCATCGAGGAATTCGCGCCAGAAGTCCCGTTCCCAGAGGACCGGGATGTTCCGCTGGGCGGCATCGCCTGTGTCGGAATAGCTCGGTGTCCGCAGGTCCAGGGGCAGGTTGAACTTGATGCCGCGCCGTGCGACGAACGGCGTGCGGTCGGCGTCGGCCACGGAGATACCATCGCGCAGGGCATCGGCGACCTCCAGCCCGCCGTACATCAGCCCGACCGGATCGGCGCTGCTGACGATCACACAGCCGGGCTGCGTCCGGATGCGGTAGGCCTGCGGGGCGCTCCCGCCGGGCGGCAGCCGGTCGAAGACCACTTCGATGTCCGTGGCCGGCGCTGCCGCCCGCCGGATTTCCTCGCCGGCGAAGGCGACCGGCGGCGGGCAGCCATCGGCTTGAATCCGTACGTTTGCCACGGTCAGTCCCCCAGGTAGACGTTGTCTCGGACCAGCTGCTGCCGCAGGTCGGCGGCGGGCAGGTCGCGGATGGCGATCCCGCGGCGTGCGCACAGGGCGGCGGCCGTGCCGGCCCCCTGTCCCTGGCCCATGCAGCCGACCGTGTTGCGGGTGGACATGTGGGCTTCCCAGTCGGTGGTGATCATCATGCCGGCGACCAGCAGGTTGTCCAGTCCCTTCGGCCGCAGTGCGCGGTAGGGGATTCCGTAGGTGCCGCCGTCGCGGATCTGCAGCCGGGGCGCGCAGTCGTGGAAGCCGTAGACCATGATCTCATCGTCCGCGTGGCGGCCTTCGAGGACGTCCTCCCGGGTGATGTCGTAGTCGCATTCGATGGTACGGCCGCGACGGATGCACAGCGTCGGACTGGTTCGGGCGATGAACGCCTTTTCGCAGCCGGGGATGAACTCCCGAATCAGTTCGATTGCCTTCTGCTGCCGCCGCCGCAGTTCGACCTCCGCCTTTGCCACCGCATCCCGGTCGGTCGGACTGACCGGCATCTTGCAGTTCAGCTTGACGAACATGAAGTAGTCGTCGTGAACCGACGTGATCACCTGGGCGAAACCGATCGCGCGGGCCTGTTCCATGTACGCCTTCGGCAGCTTGGCGGAGTCGGCATCGAGCCGGACGATCTGGCCGTTTCTGCCGCTGCGTCGCCCCAGACTGAGCTGGCGCAGGGCTCCGGAGTCTTCGAGGAACCGGCGGTATCCTTCCAGGCTGACCCCGCCGACGCCGATGCTGTTGGCGACCGGGTAGTCGTTGAGTTCAACGTAGCCGGCCCCGGCCCGGGCGGCGAGATCGCCGATCCCGGTGCAGTCGACAAACATGGTCGCCGCGATCCGCTCGCGGCCCGACCGGCTTTCGCAGACCGCACTGCGGATGAGGCCGCCCTCCGCCTCGGCATCCACGAGCATCGTGTTCAGGCACAGCCGGACCCCGGCCTCGTCGAGCATCTGCAGGGTGACGACTTTGTACAGCTCCGTGTCGATCACGGTGGCAACCGAATCGTAGTCATACCCGACGTCCATCTCGGCATGGCCGCAGGTGCCGCCCACCGCCGCGAGACGGTCGATGATCTCCTGCGGAATTCCCTTGACCACCTGCCGTTTCTCGATGCCGGGAAAGGCTTTCCACAGATTGTAGAAGCTGTGCAGCGCGGTGCCGCCTTCCACGGCGATCCCGCCGGTGTAGCCCTTGCTCTCCACCAGCGTGGTCCGCGCACCGGTACGAGCCGCCGCCAACGCCGCCACCACGCCGCCGGTTCCGCCGCCGGCCACCAGCACATCACACGGTTCACTGTCACGCATCGTCATCCGCGGATCTCCTCACTGCGCCGACATGCCTGTGCCCCCTGCCCGGGCGGCAGTTGACCATGGACCCCACGTACCATGTTCCCGCTGTGGCCGGGAGCAATCCGAACCGCCCGCGCGGCAGGGCTGTTTCAAGATCCGGCGAGTCGCTTCCCGCCGCCACTGCCCTTGCGGCAGTGGAGCGCCGATTCGGGGCGAGGGAGCGCGGCCGCGCACCCTCCCCGCCCTCCGATCGGCGCTCCACCGGGACAAAGCCCGGCGGCGGCGTTGGGATCTTGGAACAGCCCTGCCCGGGCGGCGGCGGCGCCCATCTGCTGCGGGAGGCGCACTGGGGCGCCACGTCCGCGGAGGCGTCCCGGAGGCTCGCTCCCGGCACGCGTCAGATGACCTCCGTCACGGGGTTTCCGAGCATGGTTTGCCTCGGCACTTGCCGCCGGGGGTCGGGTCGCCTATTTCTCCCGGGGGAAGGGCCATGCCATGATGCCCCCTTCGAGGACCTTGACGTTGCGCCAGCCGTGGGCTTCGAGAAGGCTGGCCGCTTCGTAGCCGCGCAGGGAGATTTTGCAGTAGCAGACGATCTCCGCGTCCTTGTCCGCGGGCAGTTCCCCGAGGCGGTCGCGGAGGGCGCCGAGGGGGATCAGCACTTCCCCGATCCCGAGTCGCATCTGCTCGTACTCGTCGGCCCCGCGGGTATCCACCAGGAAGATCTTCTCGCCGGCGTCGAGTTTGGCCTTGAGGTCCCGGGAGGAGATCCCCTTCATGCGCCCGGTGATTTTGTTTTCGAGCACATGGGCGGCCATGATCAGGTTGTCGATGGCGGGGGAGAAGGGGGGAGCGTAGGGCAGATCGGCGTTGGCCAGATCGGCCACCGTCAGGTTGCCGTGCAGGGCCATCGCGGCGGTGGCGATGCGTTTGCTCACATCCCCCGGGCCGACACACTGCAGCCCCAACAGCCGCCCCGTGCCGCGCTCCGCGACCAGCTTGAGCACCAGCAGGTTGCCGCCCATGAAGCCGGGCTTGTCCGGGGCGGCCGTCACCACCGATACCGCATCGAAACCCGCCGCGCGGGCGCGCTGTTCCGAGAGCCCCGTGGCCCCGGCCGCATAGTCAAAGACCTTGCAGACGCCGGTCTGCAGCGTCCCCCGGAAACGCGCCTGGTTGCCGAGGATGACATTCTGACCGGCCACGCGCCCCTGGAGATTGGCGAGGTCACCGTAGGGGGCATGGACCTTGTCGCCGGTGATGAGGTTGGGCACCTCGATGCAGTCGCCGGCGGCATAGATGTCCGGGTCGCTGGTTTGCATGTGCTCGTCGACGACGTATCCACGCGTTCGTCCCAGCGTCAGTCCCGCGGACGCGCCGAGGTCGGTATTGGGGCGGACCCCCGTGGCCACGACGGCCAGTTCGCAGGGCAGTTCCGTGCCGTTGCGGAGCTTGACGGCGGTCAGCCGGCCATTTTCGCCGAGAAAAGCGGCCACCGGGTTTTCCGTCACCACGTGCGCGTCCTTGCTGCGGATGTGGTTTTCGAGGAGTTTGGCCAGGTCCCAGTCCAGGAACATCAGGATCTGGGGCAGCATTTCGACCAGGGTGATGTGGATTCCGGCGAGGTTGAGTGCCTCGCAGGTTTCCACGCCGATGAGGCCGCCGCCGACGACGACGGCATTGCGCACCTTGCCCTCGTCCCGGACCCGGCGCAGGAAATCCGCGTCGCGCATGGACTGGAGGGTGGTGATGCCCTCGAGATCGGTGCCGGGGACGGGGGGTATGATCGGCCGGGCGCCGGTGGCCAGCACCAGTTTGTCGTAGCCGATCGTCTCCTCCTCTCCGGTGTCGAGGTTTCGGCAGGTGATGAGGTGACGTTTTCGGTCGACGGCCGTGGCCTCGGTGCGGGTCAGGGCCCGGATTCCCTTGACCTTCATGAAGAACTGGGGGTCCCGGACCACGCCCGTGGGGGTGCAGATCAGCTCGTTGCGGTCGTCGAAGGTCCCGCCCACGTAGTACGGGTAGCCGCAGGAGGCCATGGACAGGTCGGGCTCCTTCTGGACGATGATGATGTCCGCGTGCTGGTCCATCCGCCGCGCCTTGGCCGCCGCCTTCGGTCCCGCCGCGGACCCGCCGATCACGACAATCCTCTTTCTCTTCACCGGATCGTCTCCTCCACACCTTCCTGTCGTTGCTGTTCGGGTCCCGGCTCCGTTCCGTTCCAATGTTCCGGCACGGAAGCTCGATGCCTGTCAGGGGTCATCGGGACCCGGCCCCGCGGCCGGACATGCGTTCTTCCTCCAGCCGCTCGATGCGTTCTCAGGGAACCCGCCCGGGCGCCGAAGCTCCCCGGCTTCGCAGCGCCCGGCGGCGGCTGCGACGCCGTGGTCATCCCGCCGCACTTCCGTGCCACATAGCCCTCGAACCCTTGCGAAGCCAGGACGGATGGACCCGCACGGATCTCCCGCGGATGGCGGAAGAGCGTCTTTCCGGTTGTCGACGATTTCCGCAAGGGCCTTCCGGATGGAAGGGCCGTCTCACACTATGCACGACGGGAAGGGACCTCGCCAGTGTTGCCGGGTTTCGCCGCGTAAGCCCTCAGTGAAAACAGGAAGGACTCGGGATGCGGCTCAGCAGGAGCTTCGCCCTCCAGGGGAATCGGCTCAGCAGGAACTTCGCCCTCCAGTCCGAACCGACTGCGCGACGCTCCATCCCTGGAGGGCGAAGCTCCTGCTGAGCCGGTTCTCGGATTGGACTGAGGCATTCCTTCGCCGCGCCCACGTTTGGATCGGAGGCGGCCGGGGAGGTCCCGCCATGGTGCGTTTCGGGCGGGGTGACGGGCGGCCCCGGTTCCGGCCTTGGCCATCGGCGTCGGGCAGGCTGCGTCGTGCATGTATCCACGGGACAGCGATCGGCGCACTCGTAACAGGAGATGCAATCGGCCGTTCCCGGCTCCGTCCCCATGGGGCAGATCCGGAGGCAGGCGCCGCAGTGCCGGCAGAGTTCGGCTTCGCGGCCGAGTTGGCGGCGCGCCAGTGGCCGGGCCAGGCCCAGGAGAGTTCCCAGGGGGCAGAGACAGCGGCACCAGAGGCGGGCCACCAGCAGGCCGGTCAGGAGGATGGCGACCAGCAGCGCCAGGCGCACGGGATAGCGCCACAAGCCGAGGGCCGTAGCCACGCGGAACGCCTCCAGGTCCGTCAACCGGGGCGAGCGTACCACGTAGTCGTATACCCGATCATCCCCGAGATTGTACGCGAAAACGGCCGCCACGACCGCAGTCAGTGCCCCGAGCCGCAGCCACAGCACGGCATGCGAACGGCGCCCCGGGGCCGCCGTGCGCCCTCCCCTGCGGGCCAGCGGGAGGCCGAGAACGTCCAGAACGAAACCCAGAGGACACAGCCAGCCGCAGAAGGACCGCGCCAAGGCAATCTGGGAAAGCACAAGGGCAGCCAACGCCCAGGGGAACAGCCACAGGCCCCGGCAGTTCGTCGCCGGGCACGAAGCACAGGAAACGAAGGGGACCCCGAAAGGACAGCGCAGGAACCCCATGACCAGCCACGGGGCCGTCAGCAGGAACGAAGCCACCTGCACGCCGCGTCGCAGTGGGGCAATGGCCGGCCTCATGGCGTCGTTCTCCCTTCCCCCGTCAGCCGCTCCAGGAGGCGTGACGCCAGCGCCCGGTCCTCCTCCCGTCCTTCGGCCACCCGAGCGGCTTCGAGGTGGGCCCGGGCGGGCTCCTCCCGACCGCAGAGCAGCAGGGCCTGCGCCGCTCGCATGTGGGCCCGTCCCCGCAGCCAGCCCATGGAGGGCGGGACCTTGACGACAGTGAGCACCTTGAGGAATTCCTGCAGGGCCTCGTCGTCGTCAAGAACACCAGCCAGCAGAAGTTCCTCTCCCAGACGCAGACGCATCAGCCCCGCCGGCACGCCCCCCTGTCCCGCGCCCTGTCCCGGGCCCTGTCCCGGGCTCTGTCCCTGCCTGGGGCCCGGGTCCGGTGTGGTTGCCGCCGGGATTTCGAGTCGGGCCCTGAGGGTTTGCCGGTCATCGGTTTCGGGGGCGTTCCAGCGCTGCAGCGCCGTCGCGGCTTCCCGGGTCCAGGGGTTTTCGGCCGGCATGACAGCGCAGCGTTGCCAGAGTTGTCGGGCGCCGTTGTGTCGGTCCATGTGCCACAGGCAGACTCCGCCGCGGTAGAGTGCCTCGGCCAGGCGGGTGGGTCTGCCGTACAGGCCGACGCTGACCTTCAGGTATTCCTTGGCGGCATAGAGGGGCAGTCCGGCTTCGTGGAGTTCCCACGCGTAGGCCATGCCTCGGGCTTCCTGCGTGTCGTAGGCCGGCTCGAAGTTGGGCATGGGGCTAGCGGGATCCGGGTCCGGGATCCGGGCCGGAGATTCGGCCACCGCGGCACGGGCTTCGCGGCATGCCGCGGCCCACGCGGAGTCGGGGTATTCGGCGCACACCCGCTGCCACTGGGCGGCGGCGGCAGCGTACCTCCCCCGACGGTACTGGGCCGCTCCCGCCAGGGCCCTGGCCGCGGGCGTGTGCGGAGAAGGGTAGTGCAGCGCGACGACCTTCAGCGCATCCCGGATGGCGAATTCCTCGATCCCGAATCCCAGCAGATCCACGGCGACGGCCAGAGATCGTCTTGCGCCCTTGGGAGGATCTCCCTCCCGCACCCGCAGAGGCGCGGGGATGGTTGCCTGGAGCCAGTCCGGCACGGCGCCGGCGGGGACACTCCCGGGCAGGGCACGCATCCCGGCGCGTCCCAGGGCGACCCATTCGGTCTCCGGATCCCCGCGTTCCGAGGCCCCGAACGCCGACGTGTCCAGCCATTCCTTCACCCCCGGCGTGGGATGCCGCGCCAACAGCCGCGACCAGGCCAGTCTGGCGCCTTCGTCCCGGCCCTGATCCCGGCATGCCTCACCGAGTCGGTACCATGCCTCCGCCTCGTGACGTCCCGGGCCGAAGACATGGATGGCATAGAGATATCGCCGTACGCTCTCGCGCTCACACCCGTCCCGCCGCAGCAACGCCGCAAGCTCCATCTGCCGGGGCGCCATCGGATCCGGCGTAAAGACCCGCAGGAAGGGGGCGTACTCCCGCATCTGTCCGGACGCCGCTGTGAGGTACCCGTAGTTCGCCGCGATCCCGCGCGAGTCCTGCACCAACTCGGCCACGAAGCGGTCCGCCAGGGGGTTCCCGGGGTTGCGTACGGTGCGGGCGACGGATTGCGGGATCGCGCCACGGCCGCTGCGCATGCAATCGAGGTCGGCGACGGAGATCTCGACGACCTCGCAGTTGCCGCGCAGCGGGTCCAGGACCGTCTGGCTGCGGGCGACGACGGCCGCATCGGCACGTCCCTTGGCCACCAACCGGGCGAGCAGGCGGCCGCAGGGGGCTTCCTGAACGGTGTTCCGCTCCCAACGGTCCACGAGTCCCGGGGCACGCGCCTCGGATACGCCCGACATCAACTCGGCCACCACCTTGCCCTTGGGCCGCATGGCGTCGGGCGACGAGGCGACCCGTACCCCATCCCGCCCAAGATCGTCCAGGCAGCGGATCCCCGCCGGGTTCCCCCGGGGGGTGACCACCACGAAGGGGTCGACCCCAAACAGCTCGGGGGCCCCCTGCGCGAGCTTCCCCTTCGACTGCAGCAGCAACCAGCCCGGTCCGGAGCGGCCCACGAGGACCTCCGGGAGGTGCCCGGCATCCCGCACCGCCAGATCGAGAAGGAACTGGACGGGAGCGGCCACGTACCGGACCCGACAGCGATGGCGCGCCTCGAAATCGGCAGCGAAGGCGGCAAGCATGTCGAAGTTGCCACCGCAGCTCCGTACCGTCACCGACGGCCGCCAGAAGGGATGCTCCCAGATCAGGAATCCAACCACGGCCCCGAACAGGACTCCCGCCGCGACCCGATCCGACCGGCGCACCCACCGCCGACGCCGACGGAAAGCCGCCGACGCCTCGTTGCCTCGCGTCTCCGCGGTGCTGTTGTCCGACGCCGCCACCCGAGCCACCTCGACCCCATGCCGGCCTGGTACCGATGCGGACCCCGCGGAGCACATCGTCGGCCCGACGGGCCACATCACCACGCCGCGCCCATGCGCATGCCGGCAGCCTGCGCCTGCCCCGACCTCGGAACGGGGCCCCGTACCCTAGCGCGGCAAACAGGCCGCGTCACGGATGCCCCGGCACGCTGGGTGCAAGTCAGCTCCGTAGGTCCCTCTCCCGAGACCCGTACGAGGCGCAGTGCGCTACCCTCGTAGAAGGCTGTTCCAAGGGACGCATGGTGACGGGGCCAGGTAGGTCGCGCGAGCCGAGCGCGACGATCCCGGGGATTGCGCCTCTCGGCTCGAGGCGCCTACC
>JAFGRS010000802.1 GCA_016935045.1 Lentisphaeria bacterium
CGGTACGCTCGCGCTCCAGGGGGCTCGCGGTACGCTCGCGCTCCAGGGGGCTCGCGGTACGCTCGCGCTCCAGGGGGATGGAACGCCCGCGGCCGCGCGGGCACTCGCGGGGGGGTCCAGGCAGCAGGGAGACGATCCGTAGAGTCCGGGCGAGGTCCGGGCGGGAGTGTTCGAGCCGCGTCGGTTCGGCCCGGTGTCGCTCGGGGTTGCCGCATGGCGTCTGGTTGACGCGGGCGGAAGGAGACTGAGGATCATGGGCAGGCACGAGCGTGGGGGTGGTTTTCGGCTCCTGGTGGGGGCCGCTTTTGCATGGGCGCTCGGGGCGGGGGCATTGCCGCCGGTGGAGGAGGTGGCCGCGTTCCAGGCCCTGATCCGCAATGGCGGTTTCGAGGCAGGGGACGCGGCGCCGGAGTTCTGGGACCGTCACCCCGGCGTCAACAACGGCCGGAACCGGCATGAGCGGGACACGACCGTGTACCATGGCGGGGGTTCCTCCGGGAAGCTCGTGTACCTGGACGAGATCGAGGGCCCCAACAAGGCGGCCGTTCAGTGGATGAAGTACCGCATTCCCGTCGAGGGCGGGTCGTCCCTGCTCTTTGCCGGTTGGGTACGGACCGAGGGGGTACGCAGCGGGCGCGTGGGCATGCACCTGTACGACGGGGACGGCCGCCACCTCGGCTTCCGCCCGGTACCCCACCCGGCCGACACCGACAGGGACTGGCAGCCCTTCGAACAGATCGTGACTCTGCCCCCGGAAACCGCTGCCGTGGGCATCGCCCTCTATGCCGAAAAGGGGGGAACCACCTGGTACGACGACGTCGCGCTGCTGGGGACCCCCCAATCCGAGGCCGCCAGGGGGACCCCGGTCCTGGACGGCCACCTCGCCGAGCCGTTGTGGCGCGACGCGAGCCCCATCCGGGACTTCGTTGACCACACCGGCCAGGCCCTGGCCCGGGAACAGACCCGTGCCTGGATCGCCTTCGATGACGAGGCCCTGTACGTGGCCTTCGACTGTCCCCATGCGCCGGGGGCTCGATTGCAGGTCAAGGCCAGGCAACGGGATGGGACGACCTGGCTGGACGACAGCGTGGAGGTCTTCCTCGACCCGGACCACGACCACGAATCCTATCTGCAGTTCTGCGTCAATGCGGAGGGTGTGCTGCGGGATTCGCGCGGCCGCGACCCGGCCTGGAACAGCCCCGCCCGAGCCGTCAGCCAACGCCGCGCCGACGGTTGGAGCGTCGAGATCGCCATTCCCTTCGAGGGCCTTGATCTCTCCCTGCGCTGCGGCACGCCCTGGGGCATCAACCTGGTGCGCAACGATCGCGTGAGGGGCGAGACGGTGACCTGGTCGCTGGGTGGGTTCCACCACGCCGGACGCTTCGGCAACGTGCGCCTGGAACCCGATCTGGGGCGCTGGCTGGCACCGGCACTTGCCCGGGGGCTGGACCGGATCGACCGTTCCGCCCAGACCCGACGCGAGGAGTTCGGCCGCGCCGGCCTCAGCCCCGATTCGGCGGCGCCGGCCTTCGCCCTGTTGGAGCGTGCCGAGAGCGGGTCCCGCGACCTGCGTCCGGATGCGGACGGGCCGAAGTCTCCCTCGTGGCAGGACCTCCACGCCCGGACCCGGGCCCTCGAGGAATTGCTGCGGCAGAGCCGGGCCGCGGCCGTGGCGTCCCTGTTCGGGGATGCCGGCGGGCAGCCCTTCGCGGTCTGCATTGCCGACGCCCTCACCAAGGTGCGCCGCGAAGGCGATGTCACCGACGCCTCCCTCACCCGGCACATCGCCTGGGAGGCCGCGCAGGACGAGTCCGAGAGCGCCCAGGTCGTCGTCGTGCCGGGCACTGCCGGCGACCTCGAGGTCAGCGTCGAGACCCGCGCCCTCGAAGGTCCCGGAGGCCGTATCCCGCTGCATGCGTACCGCGTCGGCTACGTCGAGACCGGTCCACCCCGCGGCTACACCGCCGAGTACGTCGGCTGGTGGCCCGACATCCTCCTGCCCCTCGAACCGCTGCGGCTGCAGGCGGGTCAACGCCAACCCGTGTGGCTGCGCGTGGATGTCCCCGCGGACGCCCGGCCGGGGACCTACAGCGGGCAGGTGGCCGTGCACGGCGGAGGGCGCCGGGTGGAGGTGCCGGTATCGCTCCGGGTGCGGGGCTTCCGTCTGCCGCGTCCGGGGGTGCTGCCCTGCGCCTTCGGGCTCTACGCCTCGGCATGGAGCCGGTACTACCACGGCAGTACGCCGTACGAGCGGGCCGTGTCTCCGGAGGCCTATCGGCGCTGGATCGACACCCTGTCCGCCTACAGGCTGACCGCGAAGAACATCATGAACGAGTACAACGCCACGCGGGAGGTGGAGGGCCGGGTGGAGTCCGACCTGAGCCGTTTGGCCGAGCTTCTGGCCCGGCCCGAACCGGCCGAGCTGACGCCGTACGGGTTCTCCGTTTTTCGCCTGCCCTGCCCGAAGGACTGGCAGACGGGTGAGCCCAAGACCGATCCCCGGGTGGTGCTGGACCGGCTTGCCGCCAAGGTGGCGGAGTACACCCGCCTCGGGCTGCCGGCACAGGCCTACATCTACGGCATCGACGAACCGGCCGCCGAAGGCTACGACTTCGTGCGATCCATCTACGAACAGGTGCGGCGCATCGCCCCCGCCTTCCCCATCATGCAGACCGTCAACCAGCGCATCCCCGAGGAAATGACGGGCCTGGTGAATGTCTGGTGCCCCCTCTCCGCCCGACTCGACGACGGCGCGGAATTCTACCGCCAACGCCGACTCGCCGGCGACCGGCTCTGGCTCTATGTCTGCTGCAGCCCCAAACCCCCCTATGCAAACTTTTTCATCGACGAACCCGCCATCGACCACCGCATCCTCTTCTGGCAGGCGCGCCAGGCCGGAGCTACCGGCGTGCTCTATTGGTGTGTCTGCTGGTGGGACGGACTGCCCGGGCCCGGCAACAACCAACCCGCGTTCCCGGAGATCCCCGTCCGCGTCGCCGAACACCTCGCCACCTACCGCAGCTTCGGCGTCAACGGCGACGGGCTGCTCTTCTGGCCGGGCCCTGACTACACCCCGTACCCCTCCCTGCGTGCCGAAGTCGTGCGCGATGGAATCGAGGACTACGAATACCTCGCCCTGCTGGAACGCTGCGTTGACGCCGCCGAAACCCTTCCCGCCGACCGCAGGCCCGGCGAACCCCTCCTGGCCCGGGCCCGCGCGCTGTGCCTGGTGCCCCTCGAGATGTCACGGACATTCACGGACTTCGGCAAGGATAGGGACCTGCTCCTGGCCCGGCGCCGGGCCGTCGCCGAGAGCATCGAGGCCCTCGTCGCAGCCCTCGGCCGTCAGCCGCCCCCGCCCGAACCGGCCGGTCCATAATCCCCCCATGCTGTTCCCTCAGACTCTCATTCCGCCCCACTGCCGCACATCGTCCCTGGGTGTCGTTGCCTGGTCTTAGAACACCTTACCCGGCGGCAGCGGAATGGACACCACCGCGGCCGCCTGAAGTAGGTCCCGCGACCTGCCTGCCGGCAGGCAGGGCCGAGCGGGATTCTCTCCCGGATTGCGCCACTCGGCTCGTGGCGCCTACCCTGGAGCGCCCGCGGCCTCGCGGGCATCCCCTGGCGCGCCACTCGGCTCGTGGCGCCTACC
>JAFGRS010000803.1 GCA_016935045.1 Lentisphaeria bacterium
CCGCCTCGGCGACGGCGGGATCGAGGAAGACGCGCGGCGAGGTGAGTTCCACCCCGCCGTCGGGCCGGGCGGCCACCTCGAGGCCCACATCCGGCAACTGCCATTCGAGGTCCAGCGCGGCGGCCACCTCGGTTGCCCCGGCGCGGCTGTCTTCGGCGATGAGGATGGTGTTGGCCCGGTCCGTCAGGTCCAGGGCGCGGCAGAGGTCCGCGCGGGCGACGAAGATGTTTGTCGGGGGGAGGTGTTCGGCCTTCAGGCTGAAGCGTGCGAGGCGGTTGTCGTCCACGATGGCGCCGACGGTGAGGCGGAGGGCAACGCTGTCGGTGTCGGTTCTGGCGAGGGGGGTCTCGAGGGGCGTCGCCGAAGCCGGTGGAAAGCGCAGGACGAGGGTGTCTCCCGCCGCCAGGTCCAGATCTTCCGCGGCCCAACGGCTGAGCACTGCCTGGCCGGGCGCGGGCAGCGGGAAGGGATCGTCGAGGCTGAAGGCAGCGAAGGAGGCGTCCACGCCCACCACCTCGATCTCCTCGAGCCGTCGTTGCTTGCCGGGTACCGTGGCCACGCCCCGCAGCCGCAGCAGGGCCGCGGTGGGCACTCGCAGCCGCCGCCCGAGGCGGTCGGCCAGGTCGGCGGGGGGCGTGCGGTCGCCGCAGAGGATGGCGACGCCGGTCCGTCCCAGGCGCAGGCGCACCAGGTATTCGAGGCTGGCCCGCACCGAGTCTCCGACCAGGAGTGCTCCGCTGATGATGCCGGTTCCCACGGCCACGGCCGCCGCTACCGGGAGGTATCCCCGGGCATAGTGGCGGAGCGAACGGCAGATGAGTCGGCAGAGGGTCACGGCTGGGCCTCGTCGGCAGGGGAGAGGAGCCCGGATTCGAGGCGCAGGCGGCGATCCATGGCCGCGGCCAGTTCCCGCGAGTGCGTCACCACCACCAGGGCAACGGCCTCGGAGCGGTTGAGTTCGACCAGCAACGCGGTCAGCTCCCGGGCGGACTCGACGTCCAACGCCCCGGTGGGTTCATCCGCCAGCAGCAGCCGCGGCCGGTTCACCAGGGAGCGGGCCACCGCGACCCGTTGTCGTTCCCCGCCGGAGAGGGTCGCCGGAAAGGCATCGAGGCGATGTCCGAGACCGACGCGTTCGAGCAGTTCCCGGGCCCGTGCGTGCTGGCGGGGTCTGGCCCCGCGGTCGGGGGCGGCCAGGGTAGGCACGAGGACGTTTTCCATGGCTGTACACTGGGGCAGGAGGTGATGCAGTTGGAAGACGAAGCCGATCTGCCGGTTTCGCAGCCTTGCCAGGTCGGCGTCCCCGAGCCGGGCCAGGTCGTCCCCCGCCAGGCGCACGCACCCCGAGGTCGGCCGGTCCAGTCCCCCCATCAGGTTGAGCAGCGTGCTCTTGCCCGAGCCGCTCGGGCCCACGATGGCCACGGACTCCCCATCCTGCACGGCGAGGTCGATGCCCCCAAGCACCTCCACCTCGGGCTCGCCCCGAGGATGGAAGACGCGCCGGACTCCGGTCATTTCGAGCAGTGTCGGCATCCTGCCAGTCCTCTCGCATCGTTGCCCGGGGACCGATCCGCGGCGGCGCTTCGGGCCCCCGTTCCGCGTTCCCGGGCTGATTCTGCCTGCCCACGACCTCGGCGCCCGATCGCTTCGCGGTAGGCGGCCAGCAGGGCCGGGACGGTGCAGGTCGCCAGGTCGAAGTGGCGTCGGACACCTTCCCGGCCCTCCGCGGCCAGGCGCGCCCGCAGGGCCGGATCCAGAAGCACGGGGGCCAGGGCATCCGCCAGGCTGTCGGCGGAACCGGGCTCGCAGAGGACGCCGCCCCCCGTGCGTTCAAGCAGCTCGGGGAAAGCTCCTGCCCGCGGCAGGACCACCGGCACGCCATGGGCCAGGGCCTCGACGGCAAACAACCCGAACGCTTCTCCGCGGGGGGCCGGGACGCTGAGCACGGTCAGGCCCTCCATGATCTCGGCCCGGCGGGCCGCGTCGAAATCCTCTACGATGGCGGCGTTTCCTTCGGCGCCGGCGGCACGCAGCCTGCGCCGGACGCGCCGCAGCGTGGCCTGATCGTCCGCCGTCATGCCTCCCGCCGCCAGCAGGCGCAACTGCTCCAGACCGGGCCGTTTGCGGAGCCCCAGAAACGCGTCCACGAACAGCTCCAGGCCCAGTTCCCGGGACAATCGGGCGTAGTATCCCATCACGGGTTTGGCGGGGGCAGGACTCGGCGGGTACCCGGCGCAGTCGATCCCCGGGTACACCACCCGCACCGCCTCCGGAGGCAGGCGGAGGGCCGCGCGCATGCGCTCCCCGTACTGGGCGCTGACGGGGAGGAACAGGTCCACGTCCGAGGCCTTGTCGGCCAGGGTTTCCCAGACGCGGGTCCGCCAGGACTCGGGCATGGGGTCGATCCAGGTATCCTCGTCCTGCAGGGAGCACACCACCGGGACTCCCACGTCGCGTCGTATGCGTCCCGCCAGTCCGAGCAGCAGGGCATTGGACAGATGCAC
Source organism: Lentisphaeria bacterium (assembly GCA_016935045.1). Classification (GTDB taxonomy): domain Bacteria; phylum Verrucomicrobiota; class Lentisphaeria; order Oligosphaerales; family JAFGRS01; genus JAFGRS01. The sequence goes on from JAFGRS010000803.1 coordinate 2,505, forward strand.
CACGTCGGGCCGCGTCCCCTGGCGGAGCCATTGCACCAGGCGGTCCAGTTCCTCGGCCTGGCGGCCGTCTTCTCCCTTCAGCATGCTGAGGGTCAGGTCTTCGAGTCCCCGGGAGCGTGTGCTCCGAGCCTGGGCCGAGGCCAGGCGCAGCACCGTCAGGCCGTCGAGGCAGCGCCTCAGGGACCCGGGCAGGAAGCGGTATCCGGGGAGGCGCTGGGAGAGGTAGACGTTGACGGCGCCGTAGAAGACAGGCGTACGCGGCGCCTGGCGGATCGGCAGATACAGAGGCAGCAGCACCGCATCGTGCCCCTGCGCCCCAAGTGCGCGCGCCAGGTCAAGGTCCCGCCGGCAGTTCTCGCAGTAGAAGTGCTCCCCGGAACCCGGCGTGATCACGATGACCGTCATGGGGACAGCTCCATGAGCGGTTCTCCTTTTCCTGACTATGACGCCTGGAAGCAGGCTTGGTTGCAGTTCCGGGTACGGTCCCGTGCCGAATCCGGCGGTTTCCGCG
>JAFGRS010000804.1 GCA_016935045.1 Lentisphaeria bacterium
ACCTTCGACAAAGCTCAGGTTCTGCGAGAGACCGCCTCCCACACTGGAGCCCGCGATGCCCGGCCGCCCCGGGCCGGGTTCGCGGTATCCCCATCCCCCCGCCCGTGGTGTTCAGCGTTCGATCAGGTACCAGAGGGTCCGGTCCTCGACCCGCGTTTCCAGCCGTGAGGACGGTCCCCTGACCGGTCCCTGGGGCCGGCCTTCCGCGTCCAGGGCCATCCACCTGGCCGGGGGTCCGGGCAGGGCCAGTTCCAGAGGGACCGCCTCCGAGAGCGTCGGGCCGTGCCCCCAGCCATCCGCTTCGAGCGAGGTGCGGTCCCCGTTCCAAGCCATCTCCCGGTTCTCCGTCCGGGCGCTCGCCGCCAGCAGCATGCGGCGGCTCTCCGCGGGCGGGCGGTTGTCGAGGGCCGTCAGGGTGATGCAGGCATAGGCGGGAAGCTCGCGGGACCACGGTCGATCGGCCACCTCGATCCGCGCGTCCCCCACCTCGAAGGTCCGCCCGCCCACGTGTCCCACCAGCAGACGTGCCGTGCGCCCCGCAAAGGACAGCCACGCACCCGCCGGATCGGTGGGATGCCGGGAAATCACCCCGTCCGCGCTCACGGCCAAGCTGCCCGCCGCGGGCACGTCCCCGTCGAGCGAGACCTCCCCCCCCTGCCGCGACACCACCTCCAGGCGCCGGACCCAGGCGACGGCGGGATCCATGCCTGCAGCGGCCCACAGGCCGGAGAGAGACACCCCCTCCGCCAGCTGTGCGGCTGCCCGGTCCAGCGGCACCCGCAGGGCCAGCACCGGCTCCGCGGCAGCCGTCTGCCGCAGGCGGAAAACGTGAACGGCAAAGGGGACGTGCACCAGGACATTGGCCCGGCCGATGAGGTGGAAGTACTTGCGCAGGGAGGTGTTGGCGTAGTCCTTCCCGAAGTCCCGGTAGGTATAGCTGTAGAGCGCGTCCCAATCCTGCCGGGCCGCCATCACGGCAAGCAGCGGAAACAGCTCCGCGCCATGGTCGTTGGGCGCCGGCACGTTGTACTCCGAAACGCTGAAGGGATAGCCGCGCACGCGGTGACAGGCCAGGTGGGTGAGCACCGAGCCGCCGGCCGCTGCCGCCTGGGTCGTATTCGGGATCCGGAAGGCGGTCACCCAGCCCCTCTCGTTGCGCGTGTAGGACGGGTGCTCCCAGTAGCCATGGATGTCGACGATGTCCGAAAGCCGCCACTCCCGCAGCAGCCCGCCGAGCCCGCCGTAGGTCACCTGCGTGTCCACAATCGGCATGCGGCACCCCAACTCCTGCCGCAGCACCGTCGCGATCCTGCGCGTAACCCCCATCTCCGTCTCGATCAGAAAGGCGTAGAAATCCTCCATCACCCGGGGCACCGCGCGGGGACCGGGAATGGACACCCCCGATTCCAGACCCTCCCCGGCAAGCAGACCCTCCCCGCCCCCCGGACGCAGGGCAAAATCACGGAACTCGACAATGCCTGTCAGGTTGAACAGGGAGAGGTTCAGCCGCAACGGGGCTTCCTCCGCCGCCGTCGTCTCCCCCGTGCACATGACCTGCTGCCATTCCGGACCCAGGTCGACCTGGCCGGCCAGTGCCACCGTGCCCCAGGGCGGACGATCCAGCATCAGGGAATGCGAGATGCGGTTCCGGGTCTCGGAACGGGCACGCATCGACAACGTGTACCGGCCCGGCGCCAGGCGCAGACCCTTGCACTGCATCTGCAGGTGCCAACTCTGGGTGCCCGCCTGCACTGCCTCCCAGCGCCATACGCCCCCGTCACGACGCAGGGCCGAGGCGGCGCCGCCGGCATTCTGCACGGTCCAGTCCCGATCCCCCAGAAGCTCCTCGCCGAGAGGAACCACTCCCGAGTCCCAGGCCTGCCGCAATGCCTCCGTCGTGCCGTGGCGGGCCCGCAGCCAGTCGGTCCATGCCTTTCCGAACGCACCGCGGAAGGGCTCCGGAAGCTGTCGGTAGTCTTCCCGGATGTCGCGGATGAGGGTGTTTTCGTTGTTGATTTCGACGCAGGCGATAGCCGGTTCCTCGGCGTAGCGCCGGCCCGTCATGCCGTTCACACGCCCCAGCAGGGCCCGCGCGTACTCTTCGAGCATGCCGACGTAGGGTGGGTACCAGCGATCCAGGGTCTTGCCCATGCGCAGGGTCCGGCTGCCGGGGATCTCGGGCTGTCCGGGATACTCGCGGGCAACGTGGAGATTCAGGTTGACGTAGATGCCGTTCGCCGCGCATTCCGCGATCAGCCGGTCCAGGCGGGAAAGCGCCTCCGGATCGAGGGTCCCCGCGCCCGCATCCGCCCAGATGCTGCCGGGACGGTTGAAGTCCATGAAGTGCAGCCGGACGACGTTGAAGCCGTACTGCCGCAGACGACGTGCCAGGCGAGGCGCGTCGGCGGGATCCGGGAAGCAACTGTCCCCCGTCAGGTTCGTCCCCAACAGCCGCAGGGGTTGGTCGGCGCCGTCCGCGAGGTGTCCGTCCCTGATGCCCACTCCTCCGCGGGCACCCGCCGGTTCGGCGTTCAGGCCGCTGAAGTCCACCGCCGTCCCCGAGGCCGCCTCCAGCCCCGGCATGTCGAAGGGGAACCAACCCTCCGTGTCGGCACGTACCTGCGCCATCAGATCACCCCCCCAGAAAAACACGCCGAACCCCATGCACAGGGCACCCAATCGACGTCGCTTCATCGCTGGAACCCTCCGCCCGGGATGCTTGTCTCCCGCCAATCTGGACCGTGCGGCCTACGGTACGGCGGCTGTCCCGGCCGCCGAAGTACGGCGGCTGTCCCGGCCGCTGAAGTACGGCGGCTGTCCCGGCCGCTGAAGTACGGCGGCTGTCCCGGCCGCTGAAGTACGGCGGCTGTCCCGGCCGCCGAAGTACGGCGGCTGTCCCGGCCGCCGAAGTACGGCGGCTGTCCCGGCCGCCGCGGTCTGCCTCCGCCGCCCGGGGACCGTGCGGCCTTCGGAAATGCCGTCACCCGTGAACAGAACGCACAAAGGGGGAACGGAGGCCAGACGCACCCGTTCCCCCCGCACCGGACCTCCCTGTCAGACCGTCCGATCAGCCGTTCTTGGCCTCGAAGTCGTGCATGAAGTCGATCAGGCAACTGACTCCGTCCATGGGCATGGCATTGTAGATGCTGGCCCGCATGCCGCCCACCGAGCGATGCCCCTTCAGCCCCACCAGGCCGGCGCTCTCGGCTTGCTTCAGGAACATCTTCTCGAGGTCTTCGGAGGGCAGGCGGAAACAGACGTTCATGCGGCTGCGGTCCGCCGGCTCGGCCGTGCCCCGGTAGAAGCCGCTGACGTCGATGGCGCTGTACAGAGCGTCCGACTTCGCCTCGTTGATCCGCTGCATGGCGGCCAGGCCGCCCTGGGCATCGAGCCACTCGAGCACCAACTGCATGATGTAGACCGCAAAGGTCGGCGGGGTGTTGAACATCGACCCGCCCTCGATGTGCGTGCTGTACTTCAGCATCGTCGGCACCTTCGCCCCCACCCGCTCGGCCAGGTCCTTGCGCACGATCACCAGGGTCACCCCCGACGGACCGAGGTTCTTCTGGGCCCCCGCGAAGATCAAGCCGAAGGAGGGGACATCCACCACCCGCGACATGATGTCGCTGGACATGTCCGCCACCAGGGGTACACTGCCGGTCTCGGGGAAGAAATGGTACTGCGTCCCGAAGATGGTATTGTTGCTGCAGACGTACATGTAGGCGGAGTTCGGATCGATCTCCCACTCGCTCACGTCCCCGATGAGCGAGTAATTGCTGGGCTTGCCCTCGTAGACGACCTTGACGTCACCGAAGAGCTTGGCCTCTTTGATCGCCTTGTTGGCCCACGATCCCGTATCCGC
>JAFGRS010000805.1 GCA_016935045.1 Lentisphaeria bacterium
GGCCTTCGGACAGAACCCATTCAGCAACAGCAGGATAGCTGCATAAGGGGCCAGAGGTACTGGCCAGAACGAGTGAGGGAAGAGGGAGAACCGGCAATGACCCATCGTGAACGCTGCCTGGCCGTCATCGAAGGGCGCCCCGTCGACCGAATCCCCGCGTACACCCCCACCATCGCTTGCGACGTGGCCGGCGCGATCCTGGGCCACGACGTGCACACGGGCAGTCCCACGCTCTGGTACGCCTTCGCCAAGGCAGCCATGCGGGGCCGCAACGCAGCCGCGGACTTTGACCTGGCCGTGACCGAGGCGCTGATCGATCTGAACCGGGCGTTGGGCATCGAGGTGATCCGCTACGGCTATCGCAACAACCGGGTACCAACCAGGCAACTCGATGCGTACACCTTTCTCTATGGCGACCCGGAAGGAATCTACCAGGTCTGGCGGTGGGACCCCACGGTGCAGAACTTCTCCCGTACCGCCAATACGGCCCCTCCCGCGCAGCCTGAGGATTGGCCGGCAAAAGCCAGGGCGGCAGTGGCCGGCCTCGACCGGGCCCGGGAGAACGCCAAGGCCGGCGTGGGCGTCTGGGAGGCTGACCTGCAGCAACGTCTCGGTGACGAGATGCTGGTGGTCGGCTCGGGAGGCGGCTTTTCCATCGGGCTCGAGGAGGGGGCTCTCATGGCGTGCGTACTGGAGCCGGGGGCGGTTGCGGACCTCCTCGACTGCCAGCTCGAACTCAACCTCCTGCGCGCCGATGCCCTCATCGAGCGGGGGATCACGGTCTGTCTGGGCGGCGGCGACATGGCCGACAAGAACGGCCCGATGTACTCTCCGGCGCTCTTTCACGAACTGATGGTGCCGCGTCTCGCTGCATTCGCGGCACACTGCCGCAGGATCGGGTTGCACTACGTCTGGCGTACGGACGGCAATGTGTGGCCGATCGCCGATATGGTCTTTGCCGAAGCCGGCGTGCCGGGGTACGGGGAAGTGGATTACGATGCGGGGATGACGTCGCGCACCTTGAGGGAGCGGTACCCCGACCTGGTGATCTGGGGCAACATCAGCAGCAGTGTGCTGCACCGAGCCGGCCGGGCCGGCGTCTATCGGCACTGCATGGAATGTCTCGAGGGTAGCGGCGGGACCCGGTATTTCCACGGCTGCAGCAACGCGGTCCTGCCCGGCTCTCCACCCGAGAATGTCCTCGCCATGATGCAGGCCCGAGACGACTACGGCGCACGGAGTTGACACCCTGGGGATCGCGCGGGTCCGCGGGAGTGCAGGTTCGGAAGGGGATTTCCACGTGGAGTCCGAAAGAACAGGAAGGATGGGGTTCGACGAGACGTCCAGTTGGGCGGCCGCACGACGGGCCCGTGGGCTCCCGGCTTGCTGACTGGGCGGTGCGCGGCCCATGCCTCCGCCGGTGCTCCTACCATCGTCACCGTTTCCCCGTTCGCGAATACGTAGGCGTGGTTCGCGTTGGATCATCCCGGCTTGGACGGCCGCAAACCGAGACGCCCGTTGTTTCCCCGCGGCTTCGGCCGAGCCGAGTCGCATCGGACGGGCAACCGCTGCCCATGTCCGGGGGCATCACCTTCTCACCGGAACCGAAGCATGGCCGTCACGGCGAAATGGTCCCAAGGGCAGCAGCCGTCGCGATTCATGCGGGGACATTCCCCGTCGGCTTCCGAGCCCGATTCTACCAGGCCACGGTCTGTCCGAGGCCCTTGGCGGACACCGAGAGAATGTCGGCCCAGCCGCCTTCCAAGGGCTGCACGGTGGTCTTCATCTTGATGCCCTTGGCCGGCAGGTCGTCGGGGTGTCCCTTGAGCCCGAGGGCCACGGCGATTCCGGCGGGCTTGCCCTTGATCAGGAAGTGGTAGGAGACTCCGTTCGAGAGGGTCAGCCAGGCCGTGCCGGTGATGCCTTTGCCGGGCGTGTCGAACTCGAGCCGTAGGCTCCACGATCCGTCCATGCCGACGGGAAGTGGCAGCGACACCTGCACGACGTCCGAAAGACTCTCCTCGCTCTTGATCTTGACGCTGACGGGACCCTCGAGGCGGCCGCTGAACGGATCGAGTTCCAGCACGGCCTTGAAGGCGGCACTGGCGCTCTTGTCCTGGGTTGCCCCCTTCATGGACAGGGCCACCGTGACGACGCCGTTGGCTCCCTTGACCTTGCCCTTGATGGGCATGGTGATCGTGGCGGCGGGTTTGCCTCCTGCCGGCGGCAGCGTGTAGGTGGCGGTGCCGACGGCGATCTTGCCCTTGGTGTCCTGGGCGAAGTCGAGGGTCAACTGGCCGCCGAGAATGTCCGCCGCATAGCTCCCCGAGAAATCCCAGAACCCGCGGCCCGCCATGGCGTCGTCGCCGCTGACGGAGACCTCGAAGGTCCCCGCTTCGGTGAGCAGGACGGCTCCGGCGGGGCGGAACACCGCCGTCGCGGTCAGATCTCCGGTCACCGCGGTCACGGTGAGCGGGTTGGCGGCGGTGTCGCCGCGGCCGCTGACGGTCCAATGATCCAGGACGTATTCCGGGCTGGGGACCGCCTCGACGGGACTCGCGTCGCTGCCGTGTTGGACGGTCTGCGCGAGTTCTCCCTGGAGGGTGCCCCCCGGGCCGGAAGACGCGAAGGTGACCGTGTGGATGGAGGCCTCGGTGGTGGTTTCGGCGACGGCCGGCTTGCTCTCCCGGTTGCCGGCATGGTCCGTTGCTTCGGTGTAGAAGCCGTAGGTGTGTCCGGCGGTGCCCGTGAACGTGGCGGAGGTATCCTCCGTGGTCGTCCAGAGGGCAAACGGACCGCCGTTGTCCTGGACGTAGACGGTGTACCCGGCCACGCCCGAGCCGGCATCGGTGCCGCTCCACGCGATCGTGAATTCGGGCGGGTTGTGTGTCGGCAGGGGACCCACCTGACTGGCGGGCGCATCGGCATCCAGTGTCAGCCGGCATTCGAGGTTCGGGTCGGTGCCCTGGCCCGGGTTGTGCGGGTCGATCTGGTTGGTGCGGATCGAGACGCTGAAGTCGAAGACGATCTCGGCCACGTTGGCGAGCGTCGTGCCGGTGGCGAGCCCGGTTTTTGGCGCGATGACGTAGGACAGGTGCCCCTGGCCGCGTCCGCTGCCGTCTTCGGGGGGCAGGAAGCCGTAGTCCACCGGCGGCGGCAGGCCGCTCTCCGGGTCGATGGTGACGAACAGCGCCTCGAGGCGCCGGGCCGTGCGGTTCAGCGTGATGTCGACCTGCACCTCGAGGGCCATGCCATCCTGCTCGAAGGGGATCACCCCCGCGTAGGTCTGCAGGCCGGCGGGCAGCGCCACGAACCGGTCGCCGAAGCCGATCTCGGTCAGTTCGAAGGTGTCGAGGTCGAATGCTCCGTCGAGGGGATCGGTGACCGACACGACCTGCGCCGGAGCGCTGGCTGAGGGGTCGTTCTCGAAGTCGATGCGGTAGGCAAACAGCCCGTCCCCACGAATCCACCCCTCGGTCCCGTAGCCGGCTGGACCGGTCTTGCGGTTCGGGTCCTCGGACTGCACCGATTCGCTGTCCCCGAAGTAGTATTCGTAGGCCACGGCGATGCCGGATGGGGACATGGCGTCCCACATGGCGCCGCCCGCGTCCATGATCGTGTCGGAGCCGGTGAGGTAGCCCACGCCGTAGACGACGCCCGTCCCCACGCTCCAGATGGTGAGGGCCAGGCTGGCCGCCCCGGCGACCCCCAGACCGCCCGCCGAGGCGCCTCCCGCGGCGGCGCCGCCGCTTCCCGCCGCTCCCGAGGCCGAGGTGGCGGTGCGCACCGCCGTGGCGCCGTTGCGGGCCGTGGTGACGGCCTCCTGGGCTCGTTTGGCCTTGACGGCGGCCGAGAACCTCGAGATTTGGGCGGCCCGTTTCGCCTGGGTAGCGCCGCGGATAAAGCGTCCATTGACCCACTGCCCTTTTTGGGCGACGTTCTGCACGACCTGGTAGCCGCGGCCGCAGCCGGTGTAGGGTTTGCTGCTGTAGAGGGCCTGTTGGGTGAACTGGTTCTTGACCCACTCCAGGCCGGCGCCGCTGCGCGGGTCGATGCCGGGGACGGGGGGCATGGCGCCGAGGTTGCCCGTGTAGAATCCGGTGGGGTCGTCATACTCCAGGGGCTGGTTGCCGGCATAGGCATACAGGTTCATGCCGCCGCCGATGCCGATGGGGTCGGGCTGCAGGAAGCGGCCCAGTTCCGGCAGGTAGTCGCGCGCTCCCATGTGGATCAGGCCGCAGGGGAAGCTGGGGACTCCCGCATAGCCGCCGAAGCGGAAGGGGTTGGGCACCGCCTCGTTTTCGACCAGCGGCCTCCCGAACGGGTCATAGCGGTAGCGGTTGACCGCGGCCCCCGCGGGGCCCGAGGTCATCTCCGTGGTGTTGCCCAGGGCGTCGTAGTGATAGAAGCAGGGGCTGGCGCCGGCCCTTCTCACGGCGGCCAGTTCGAGGCCATGTACGTAGAATGCCTGGAAGGAATCGTCGGCCCCGTAGGCTCCCACGGGCATGCCCTGGTCGAAGGGATCGTGGACGAAGCGCGTCTTCTGGCCGTTGACCGTTGCGGTGGCCATCTGGCCGAGCGCGTTGTACGTCCACTCCCAGGCGTCGTCCCCCTTCTGGGCGCGCCGCAGCCTGCCCGCGGCGTCGTAGGTGCACGCCAGGCCGTCGGCGGCGAGGGTGAGGTTGCCGTCCTGATCGTACGCAAGGTCGGCGTCGCCCACCCGGGTGTACTGGTTCAGGACGTTGACGGTGTGTTCGGTCCGGACCCCGTTGACGGTGGTGGCGACACGGTTTCCCGCCGCGTCGACCTCATAGCCGAGGGAGGTATCCGGGACGTCGCCGCCGGCTTCGGCCGTGAACACCGCGGTGGCGAGGTTGCCGGCCTGGTCATGGGTGAGGGTCCACGTGCCTTCCTCGCCGCTGACCGTCCGGACCCGTCCCGCCGTGTCGTAGGTGTAATCGAAGCGCGCGAGGGATGTCCCGTCGGCCCGGAAGTGGGCGACCCTCGTGGCCAGGTCGTCGGCGTCGAAGGTAGTGACGCTGTACGAACCGTCGCCGCAGTCCTGTCGTGCGAGGCGTCCGGCGGCGTCATAGGAATAGCCCACGAGGAGGGCCCCCGATTCGTCCGAGAGGGATGCGAGGCGTCCGGCGGCGTCATAGTGATAGTGGACTTCGCGGCCGTCCTGGTCCCGCATGCGGGTTCGGCGTCCCGCGGCGTCGTAGGAGTATTCGAGGGAGAGGCCGCCGGGGTACTCGATGCGGGAGAGTCGCTCGTCGTCGTGGTAGGACAACGTGATGGGGCCCTCCGCGTCCTCGGCGGTGAGGAGGCGTCCGTAGCCGTCATAGGTATAGGTAAAGACCGTTCCGTCAGGCATGGTGGTCCGGGCCAGGAGCCCTTCCGCGTTGCCATCGTAGTCGATGGTCTGCCCCCGGCGGTTGGTGTCGCTCCGCAGCGCCCCGTCCGGGCCGTAGGCGAAGGCACGCTGCCGGCCGGCGGTATCGGTGATGGCGGTGAGGCGTCCCTGCGGATCGACGGCATAGGTCGTGCGGTTGCCGTTGGCATCGGTCGAAGAGGTCACCTGCGCCGTCGCGCCGTCGTGGGAGAACGAGGCGGCGGCGCCGGCCGCGTCGACCAGGCCGCGCAGGTTGTCCCGGCTGTCGTAGGTACACCGCCAGGTACGCCCCGAGGCATCCTGCAGGCGTTCCAGGCAGAGATTGTCTCCGGCGAGGTGTCCGATCACGCGCCCCGAGGGCATGGTGGACATGCTCGGGATGCCGCGTTCGTCGAGCGCGATCCGGGCGGATCGTCCGAGGGCATCGGCGACCGTCACGACGCCGGTGGCGCCGTAGCTGTAGGTCAGCCATTCGCCGGCGTTGTTGCGGACTTCCACGAGATGGCCGTCGTCGTCGTACTGGAAGCTCACGGTAGTGCCGTCCGGATGGGTGATTCCGGCGAGGGCCCCGTCGGTTGCGGGGTTGGCGCTGTCCAGGTAGGTGTACTCGGTCTGTTGGCCGTCGAACGCGGTCACGGACTGGAGGAGGGTCCCCGAGCCGTCGTAGGTGAAGCGGGTTTCGTGGCCGAGGTGGTCGGTGATGGTTTCGATGCGCTCGTGCGCGCCGTAGCCCAGTTGGATCCATGGGCCGTCGGTGTGCGTGAGCCGGTGCAGCCGTTCGCCGAGGTAGGTCAACGCGATGCTGCCGCCTCGCGGCGTTGTTACGCCGGTGAGGAAGCCATCGGCCGCGAAGGCATACTGCCAGCCGTCGGTTTCCGTCAGGCGCAGGGCGCCGCCGCCGGCGTCTCTGAGTGTGCCGGAATTGGCCGGCCCCGCCAGATACCCTCCCCGGCTGTCCGGCTGGAAGACCCGCTGGAGCCCGGGGCCGCGGAGGACGACGGTGCCGTCTTCGAGACGCTCGGCACGCAGGTCCCAGGATGCGGCCCAGCCCTTCCCGAACCATCCCGTGCGCAGGCGTTCGCTGAGAAGCACCGGGTAGAGTCGGGCGAAACCCAGGGGCAGATCGGCGGTCTGCGCGAGGGCATCCCCTTCCACGATCAGGGCCTGGTCGACGGACACGCCTTCGGCCCGGAGGAAAGCCATGCCCAGGAGCACGCTCACGTCCTGCGTGGGCCTGCCCAGGCGCTGCAGTTGCGCCGCATTGGCCGCCAGGGAGGAGACCAGGCTTCCCCAGGTCTCGCCGATGGTGCGGCGGATCACGGGCAGGAGGACCTCCCAGGAGGCGGCGTCGAGGTGGCCGGGCCGCATGGAGGCGGACAGAGCTTCCCAGTCGATGGGTGAGGTGCTGTCCGCGAGGATGGCCCCGAGGCGGAAATCGAAGGGCGGGTAGAAAGAGTCCCAGGGTTTCTGCCAGCCCGCATAGTAGACCGGCACCCGCACCCGTTCTCCCGCCTGCAGCACGCCGGCAAGGGCCCCGCCGGCCAGCAGCGCAATCGAGTTGCTGAACCCCCGCGGGATGGCCGAAGTCCAGAAGCCGTTGGAGAGATGCTGGTCCTCCAGGGTCATGAGGGCCCCCGGCTGGCCATTCTGCGTGGCGCTGAGGATAAGCAGCGGCGCCGGCATCGGCGCGTCGCCTTCGTTGGCATACTCGACGTAGATCGTGGCCAACTGGTGGTAGCCCATGCGCGAAGGCAGCATCAGCCGCGTGGTCAGCAGGGGCTCGCCCCCGGCGGCAACCGTGAGTATCTCCGTGCTCTCGGCGAAGGCCCCCTCGCTGGTGACCCTGACCCGATAGATGCCGGCAGGCAGCGTCCCGGCGTTCCAGGCGGCGGTCAGGGCGCAGAAGGAGTCCAGGCAGACCGTCGCGGCGGGGATGGCCGCACCCCCCTCCGTCGGGAGGAGTTCGACTTCCGTCCCAACCGTGAAACCGGCCCCCGTGACCGTGAGGACGGCATCGAGGGTGTTGGAGACCTGTGTCGGGGCCAGACCCGATACCAGCAACGCGTCCAGAGCGGCCTCCAGGGTGTAGGCGGCGGCCGCGGTGGCATCCTCGGGGACCACAAGGAGGTACCATGTGCCGGTGTATGCCATGGGTATGGTGATGCTGCCCCCGTCGTGCCAGGAGCCGGTGACGTCGTAGGTGCGCGGGGTCGGCAGTGCGCCGAAGCGCAGGTAGACACGGACGGGGCCGCTGAAGGAGAGCACCAGGCTCTGGCCGGCCGCCACGTCGAGGCGGTAGTAGTGTCGGACGTCGGTCACCCCGGCGAACTGGCCGTCGACGGGGCCGGAGGTGGAGAGGACCGGCACCCCGATGCTGGTCTGGGCCGCCCGCTCGTTGTTCAGGCGGTGACGTTCGAGCAGCCGCCACCCTTCGTCCGCGGCAAGGATGAGGTAAGCCTGCCCCTCCTCGACGGCGTTGACCCGTACGTGCAGCGTTTCCGCGTAGGACTCGCCGACGGCCAGGGCGCGGGACTGGACGGCGCTGCCGAGGGGCACGTCCGTCGCGTCGAGGAATTCGTCGCGCGAGAGGAAGAGGGTGTCGGTCCAGGAGGTTGCGGGCAGGGGCGCATCGCCGGCGTTCTCGACCGTGTAGGTCACCGTCGCGACACTGCCTACCGAGATCGAGGTCGGGATGGAGACGCTCCGGACGACGAGGTCCGGCGCGGCGGACTCGGGAACGACGGTGAGGGTACGTTCGTCGGTCAGCGGCGTGGCGCCGCCGCCGCTATCCACGGCAAAGGTGACCGTGTAGGTGCCGGTCGCGGGGAAGGAGACGATCCCGGGGTTGACGGCATTCGAGGACCTGCCGTCGCCGAGGTCCCAGGTGTAGGTCGCCCCGGCCACGTTGCCGGCCGGGTCCGAGAGGAAGCGCAGCGCGTCGCCCTGCATGAGGGTCCCCGAGGCGATGGGGGCGATGATGAACCCGATGGCGTCGCTGAGGAGCCAGGGCTCGAACAGCACCCCGTCGCTGACCGCATTGCCGGCGCCCCCGGGGTTGCGAACGGCGTGATACGGACCGCTCGGGTCGCCCCACCAGCACCCCCGGGCATCCACGTCGAAGGAGCCCTCGTTCCGCACCCCTTGGTTCGAGTTCCCCTGGATCCGGCAGCCGCTCAGGGCGACCGGGCCGGTCTGGTTGCGCACCAGGACCCCGACGTCGCTGTCGCGGAACGTGCAGCGCCTGACCTCGTCGGCGCCGCTGCTGCCGTCGAAGCACAGCGCGTCGCCGCCGATGTCATGGCAGACCACGCGGTCGAGCCGGAGCGAGCCGCTGCCGGACTTGTGCAGGCCATAGTTGTGCGACCAGCCGGAGTAGGCCACCTCGCACCAGCGGATGTCCGCGTCGGCCTCGCCGCGGATGACCACCCCGTACCACCAATCCGGGGCGGGGGCGCCGGCATCGCCGTCGTGGTTGGCGTCGCCGCCGATGCGGTCGTCCCGCCAGTCGGTCAGGACCACCGGTGCTCCCGCCGTTCCCCTGACCGCGAGGGCGCCATCGACGTAGAGGCCCTTGTTCTGCGCGAACTTCACCACGGTCCCCGGCTCGATGGTCAGGGAAGCGGTCGGGCCCACGGTCAGGGAGCCGCTCAGGTAAATGGAGTAGTCCGGCTTCAGGCGCCAGACAACGGCCCCTCCGGCCGTGCCGCCGTCGGCATAGACGTCGACGGCGTTATCCCGGAAATCGGAGGTGTTGTCGGCGAAGGACGCCCCGACTCCGAGACGCACGCCGTAGGTGCAGTTGCTGAAGAGATTGCCGGTGCTGCTGAGGGAGGCGCTCCCGGCGGCCACTCGCAGTCCGTCGCCGTTCACATGGCGCAGGACCGAATCCCGCAGCGTGAGGGAACCGTTCCCGGTTTTCAGGATCCCGGCCGAAGTGCTGTAGCCCGCATACTCCAGCACGCAGTTCACGCACGTTGCGCTGCCGCTGTTCTGTACGGTCAGGCTTTTCCACCAGCCGGGTGCGGCGCCGGTCCCGGTGAAGACGACGGGCTCCCCGGCCGTGCCCACGGCGTTCAGCGCGCCGTCGATGACGAGGCCGTCATACTGCTGGCAGCGGACAGTCACGCCCGGCGAAACGTCGAGGGTCGCGCCCGCCGCGATCGTGATGCCGTCGCTCACCGTGAGCGTGAAGGGGTCCCCGCCGCCGCGGGTCCAGAGAC
>JAFGRS010000806.1 GCA_016935045.1 Lentisphaeria bacterium
AGGGGATACGGCTCAGCAGGAGCTTCGCCCTCCAGGGGATACGGCTCAGCAGGAGCTTCGCCCTCCAGGGGATACGGCTCAGCAGGAGCTTCGCCCTCCAGGGGATACGGCTCAGCAGAAGCTTCGCCCTCCAGGGGATACGGCTCAGCAGGAGCTTCGCCCTCCAGGGGAACGGCTCAGCAGGAGCTTCGCCCTCCAGGGCAACGGCTCAGGGGGCGAGGTCCGCGGCCACCTCGACCCAGTCCCCGGCGGCATCGTAGGCCGAGCGGTACATTGCGTCAAGGATGCTCTGTGTACGGCGTCCGTCGCGTCCGGAGCAGGTCAGGTCGGCCCCGGTCCGCAGTGCCGCCGCGAAGTTGTCCGCCGCGCTGTGCCACTGCGGCTGCACCACGACGGGCGGTTGATCGACCCAGGCGTCGTCGAGGAACCAGCGTTCGAGGGGCTTGGCGAAGGGTCCTCCTTCGGCGCGGAAGTAGGCGCCCTTTTCGCCGGTGATTTCGAGCCGGTCGAACCATGTCTTGTGGGGGTAGGACGTCGTGCCGGTGAAGTTCACCATCAGGCCGTCGGCATACTCCCACACGGCGGTGCCGTAATCCTCCGCCTCGATCTCGTGGGCCTGGGTGCGGATGCAGCAGCGCACCCGGGTCGGGAGGCCGATGGCGAAAGCGATTTCGTCGATATGGTGGATGGACTGGTTCGAGAGCACCCCTCCGCCGTCCCACCGGCGGGTGCCGCGCCAGCCCCCGTTGGAACGGTAGTAGGTCATTTCGCGCAGGATCTTGAGTTCGAAGCTGGCACTCAGCAGGCGTCCGAAGCGGCCGTCCTGAACGGCTTGCCGCAGGGTGCAGAGGTCGGACTGGAAGCGGCGTCCGAAATCCACGGCCAGCAGGAGTCCCTTTGCCTCGGCCTTGCGGATCATTGCGTCGCAGGCGGCCAGGGAGGCATCCATCGGTTTGGTTGTGATGACATGCTTTCCGGCATCGAGGGCCTGCAGGGCCACTTCGCCGTGCCGTCCCGTCTCGGTCATCACCGCCACCACGTCCACCGCCGGGTCTTCGAACCAGCGGCGCATATCCGTTGTCCAGGGCACCTGGAAGGCTTCCCCGGTGCGTTTCGCGCGCTCCTCGACCAGGTCGCACACACCGACCAGCCGGGCGCCGCTGGTCTGACTGATGAGCTTGGAGCGGTTGTGTCCCATGCCGAGTCCCACCACGGCGAAGCCGACCGGATCCTCCGCCCAGGGCCGGACCGCGCGCGGAGTGGCCTTGCCGGAGGCGAGGGTGCCGGGGGCCGCGGAAGGCCAGGCCTTGCGCAGGACATCCACCACCTGGCGGGTCACGTCGACGTGGGGGAGTTCGGGCTTGGGGTTGTGGGTTTCCACGCTGACCGGCCCCTTCAGTCCGATTGCATCGCAGACGTGGAGGACTTCCTCGTAGGGGATCGTGAAGGGCGCGAGCCCGGGCACGGCTCCCCTGGCCTTGACGTGCAGCAACCGGGCATAGGGAGCCAGGCGGCGGATGAACGCGGCGGCATCCTTCTCGCGTTCCGGGCAGTTCCAGGTGTTGGCGACATCCCAGGCCATGCCCCAGGAGGGGACATCGAGCGCCCCGAGGATGGCAATGACCTCGTCGTGGCTCACGCCGCAGTTCTCGAAGGCCAGGATCAGTCCCGTGGCCCTGGCCCGTTCCGCCAGGGGCGCGAACCGGTCCAGAACCTGCTGCTGCTCGTCGGGACGGATGGCCAGCGCCCCCTGCAGTTCGGGTCCCGGCTGCCAGTAGAAGAAGGACCGCACCAGTCGGCAGCCGAGGATTTCGGCGGCCGCGACGATGCGCTCCAGCTTGGCCTCCTCGGCGCGGCAGCGTTGGGCATCGGGCAGATGCACCTTGGCGAGGGACGACTCGATGCAGCCCACGGTCACGCCGTGGGCGTCCAGGAACGCGCGCAGTTCCCGGAGCTGATCATCGGAGACTCCCTCGATTGCCTTGCCGTAGATGCGGCCGCGAAGGTCCACCGTATCGATACCCCACCCTTTGAGCATCGGGACGGCCTTCGTCACATCCAACGCCAGTTCGTCCGTGAACACCGAGAGTCGCATGGAATTTCTCCTCAACGATCAACGCCCAACCGATTCACCCAGCGCGGAAGTGCCCCCGAAGAGGGGTTCGGCGCAGGACACCTTTCCGTCGTGTCTACGGGCAGTGTTACCCCGGGCAGCGACCGTTGTCCGACTCGGTGCGCCAGGGGGCCGACACCGCCCGGCGGCCCCGTGGGAGCCGCCCATCCATCTCGCGGCACCGCGCCGCGGGCAACCCGGGTCCCATCGCGCAGCGCGGTCCAGGCGCGCGTTGCACACCGCGGCTACGGCGCATCCGCCTGACTCACCCTGATCTCCGTGCGCAGAACCAGGGGCAGGACGCCCCGGGCATGCACGCGGACGGTCGTGCTGGGGACCAGCTTCCCGTAGGTCTCCGAGTACCATCCCAGCAACGGCTCCCGGCTGCCCTGCACACGGTCCACACGCAAGGGCGCCGCCGCGCTCGCCGCAAAGGTGGCCAGGGCGGGCCCGTTACGGACGCGGAACTCCGTGCCCGACACCCCCACTTCGCTCTCCGGGGGCGGCTGCCAGTGCACGGCGATGCTGTGCTCGCCCTCGCCCTCGAAGCGGTCCTCGATCTCGAAGACGTCCTCCCGCCGGCGGTACACAATCTGGCGCCGATGGCGGACCTTGACCTCGCCCTTGGCTCCGAAGCCCAGATCGTAGGTGCCCTGGGCACTGGCGACGGTTCCGTTGTCGGTCAGGTGGCACGGGGTGGGTTCACGGTTCGGCCCGGAGGGTTGATCTTCGCCGCGGGAGCGCTGTCCGAGGCCGTCCACCAGGGCTGCGTTGTGGGCCGCCGTCGAGCGCAGATAGAGCGCCATCGCCCCCTCCTCGCCCGCCGAGGAGTAGGTGAAGTAGCCCGGGTCCGTCAGCAGCCAGACTCCCCGGGACTGGAGCTGTATGCCCAGGCAGGCCAGGTCATGGTGTCCGCTCCCACGCGGGCCGGGCTCGAAGAACATCCAGGTTGCGTCTCCCTCCCAGGACGAGCGGAAGACGACGTGTCCAGCCCATTCGAAGGCTGCCGAGAGGGCTTCCGGCGGCGTGCCCTCGCTGCCGCCGGAGGCGACGAATTCGAGGAACGGATCCGGCGCCAGCCGCTGCACGGCCCCCACGATCCCGCGCAGGGAGGCCTTTCCCTTGGCGATGCGCGGCGCGTTGCCCCGCGGGTCGGCGATGGCGGCGAAGTACTCTCCCGCGCGCCGGACACGCTGATCGAGTTCCTCCGGCACGGATTGCCCCCGGGCATCCGCTCCGGACATCACGGACATGAGCCGCTGCAGGCTTCCCGCCGCGTAGTTCGGGGAGCACTCGGCCATGGAGCCGTCCGGGTAGACCTGTTTGCGGCCGAATTCGGCGATCCGCTGCCAGCCCAGACGCTCTGCCTCGGCCGAGCCCTTGAGACCGGGATACCACCATCCGAGATGCACCAGGGAAACGCCGATGGAGAGGAATTGGTTGGCGGTGCCGGAGCGGGGATGGTTGATCATCAGCAGGCGGTGGTCCCGCGCCAGGCTGACCAGGAACGTGGCCACGGTGTCGTTGGTCATCTGGGGCGCATCCCAAAGGAAGGCAAAGAGGGTGGACCAGGTGTCCACGCGGGCGTGCGCCGAGAGGGAGGTCCAGGGTCCGTCGCCGTAGTTCCGGAACGTCCCCTCGCGGGTGGCCGGGTAGCCCGGGCCGGCGCTGACCTCGCCTCGCCACTGCAGGCCGTCGCAGCCGAGGGGTGTGCGCCGGACCCAGTCCAGCAGGATGGCCACGGCCGCGGCGGAGTGGGCGGAGTCCCGGCCGGCCTGCCAGGCGTGAACCAGGGGTCTCATCCAGTAGTGCCGCGAAAGATGGGTTGGCCACTGCCAGTCGTCCTTCGGGGCCCGGAACCAGTCGATGGTCGGACCGAGATCCTGGGGTTCATAGCCTCCCAGGAGAGAGACGCGATGGGCATGCAGGGCCGGGAGCAGGCCCTTCTCCCGGGCGTAGGCGGCAGCCGCAAGCTCGCCGATGGAGTCATCGCCGATGGGCCCGCCGGGACCGGCGAGGGGTTTCAGAAAGGCGGTCGCCAACTCGTGGCCGTCCTCGGGAAGTCGGCTCGGGTCGCCGCCCAGGGCGGTCCGGACCTCCTCCGTCACCCAGGCATCGAGTTCCCGCAAGGCGGACGTTCGCACAGCGACACCCTCCCCCGACGGATCGCCCCCCCGAGCCACGGCCACGGCCGCCGCGAGGATCGCACCAGCCAAAAGTCCCGTCATTGCGCCGCAGTTCTGCATGCTCGAATACCTTGTTGGCTCCGCCCGGGAAGTCAACCCCGCGCGAGGACGTTTGCGTGCGCAGCGGGCAGGCGGGGCGTGCCTCGGGAGGCCGGGCCTCGCCATGTTGGTCATGGGGCGTGCGCAGGTGGAATGCCCGGACGAGATGCGCCGGAGCCCGGCGTCCTCAGCGGCATGCCGAGCCGCCGCGGGTACGGCGGAGGACCGCCGGCTCCCGATCGAGTGCGGCGGAGGACCGCCGGCTCCAGATCGACTACGGCGGAGGACCGCCGGCTCCCGATCGAGCAGTGCAGCGACGGGCATTCGGCCTGCTCGTACCGGTGAGCTCTGGAGTCCCCCTCGCCTCGGACCGACACCCGTCCTGGCCGCTGACAGCGTCCGGAATGCGCCGCGTCCCGGCTGGCGCCTGTGGGGGGTCGCGAGTATACTTCCCCCGGTGTGGGCCGGCGCTCCGGCCGCCCGTTGGGGAAGAGCGTCACCGAGGAAGTGCAGGCACGGCCGCAATGAACCAGGCGCAGGACGAAGAGAGCGCGCGACGCATCCGGGAACTCACCGCGTTTCTGGATCCGTTGCGGGCGGAAGTGCACCGTGTGCTGGTCGGGCAGG
>JAFGRS010000807.1 GCA_016935045.1 Lentisphaeria bacterium
CACCCACCACGGTCGAGCTCCGCACCGTCAGCTCCGAGAACGTCCCCAGCACGCCGCGTCCGTTCGCCGAGAGAATGGTGTTCTGAATCGTCACCGCCCCCGGTCGTTGTTCGCCGTCGCCCGTTCCCATGATCCCGGCATCGCCGCCGGACACCAACAGGTTGTCGATGCTGCCGCCGCCCCCAGTGCCGAAGTTGATGACCCCGAGAGCCTCCGCTGCCGGCAGAATGGACCCCGGTCGGTCGGCAGCCAGGATGACATTGGGGCGCAGCGAGCGCCTGAGACTGGTGATGTGGACCCTCTTGCCGGCAATGAAGAGCCTCTCACGGTAGGTGCCGGGTCGGATCCGGATCGTGCCGCCGTCGGCGACCATGCCGATGGCCATCTGTATGCTGGGAACCGTTGCGCTTGGGACCGTGATCGAGGATGGTGGCGGGCCTGCACCGGCCAGCACGGAAAGCGTCTCTCCGGCATCGCCGCGGACCGCCTGGGTTGCCGTCTCCACATAGACCACCCTCAGCTCGCCGATCGCATTCGCAGCACCCGTATCGAGGTACGCGGTACCCGAGAGCCCGGGACCCCTGGGTTGCCGGCTCACCGTGCTGCCATCGTCCACGCGCCGCAGCTGAAGCTCATCCGTGGGCCGCGGCCCGACGATCTGCGGGTTGACATCGAAGGCAACCACGACGGGATCGCCCTGAAGGACGCGGATCCGATCGTCCCCCGGACTCCGTGGGTTCAGAATCCTGAGGAAGGCCCAGTCTGCAGGAACATACGCGCGCTGCGCCGCACACAGGGACAAGCACACCCCGATCCATGCGGCCACGACTCCACGCGTGATCCTCAGCCCGTGGCGGCTTGTTGCGATCTCCATGCCCTTGTCCTCCATGCCCGGACCAAACTACCGCGGCAGTCCCGCGCCGCAGACAACCCTGTCCAACTGCTGGCAACGGCGCCCTTCCCCCGTATTCCCTGCCTACCAATATCCTGCCGGGGATGAGAATACAATCGGGAAGAGATACCGCGCCAGTGCCGGCTGCGGCTGGCCGAACTCCATCCGGAACTCGCGCTGCCGGTTCCGCCGGAGGACACTCCTCTGCCGCGCACCGACGTCCAGACCGACAAGGTCTGGGGACGCTGGGGAGGGTCCCGTCGCGGCGACCGGCAGCAGCATGCCGCCAGGCATCGCGGTGGGTGCTTCGAGCCGAGCGCGACTCTCTTCCGGATGGCGCCACTCGGCTCGTGGCGCCTACTGGGACCGGCCATGCGGTAGGTCGCGCGAGCCGAGCGCGCCCCCACGGCAGGAAACTGCCGGAGCCCCTTTCAAGGCCACGCCGCCAGAGTCCCACCGGACGCGGACCGCAGCTCCAGGGACTCGATGCGGACCGTGCCGGCAGCGGCGCAGGGATCGAGGCGGAGGGCGTGGAGACGTCGCGTCTCGGGGATCGCCAGGGTGACGGTACGCCACTGGCCATCGTGGGTGACGGCAACCTCGAGGTGCCCGCCCTTCGGCAAGGTCGTCCGCCCGTCGGTCGTCCAGTAGATCTCGCCGGACCCGCCGGCCGTGCTCGACAGCCGGAACGTCAGCGTGTACGGCCCCTCGTCCCCCATGGCGGGCAGGGCATCGAAGGCAAGGCCCGGGTCGGGTCCCTCGCAGTCGAGAACGAGCTGGGTGCCCTCGATGCGCAGGCGGGTCCCGATGCGGGCCCGGATGGAGCCGTCCGTTCCGGCGCCCTCGCCCGGGGTCTTCGTCCCCCTGGCCCCCCGCTTGCGTTCGCTGCTGGCCCCGGGGTCGGAGAAATCGGTCCATTCGGGGTGGGTCTGCGCCGTCGCCTGCGGGGCCACCGGCGCGTACTCGCGTTCCGGCGCCAGAAGGACCTTTGCGGACATCTCCTGCCAGGCAGCCGCCATGCGTTCCACCCGCTCCGGATGCCGCGCCGCCAGATTGTGGAGTTCGGTCCGGTCGCCGGCAAGGTGGTACAGTTCCCAGGGCTGACTGCGGAAGCTGACGAGCTTCCAGTCGCCGTCCCGCAGGCCGCGGTCCGACCCGAACAGCAGGTGGATGGGGGGCCGCGAGGGCAGCGGCCGACCGGCCAGGAGCGGCGCCAGGGAAATGCCCGCCAGCGGCGTGGGTTCCCGTCCCGGCCAGCTTTCCGGAATGGGCACCCCGGCCACTTCGGCCAGGGTGGGCAGAATGTCGACAAGGTGTGCCGGCGCATGCACGAGGCCGCCGGGCCTCGCCTTCAGGCCGGCGGGCCAGTGGACAATGGCCGGCGTGATGGCTCCTCCCTCGAACTGGTTCTGTTTGTAGTACCGGAAGGGGGTGTTGCGGGTCCAGGCCCAGCCGGTGCTGTCGCTCCACGTCACCGTCGGTTCGAAGGGCTCGCGGTCGCGGCCGATGCTCTTCCGGTCATAGGGACAGGCGCCGTTGTCCGAGAGAAAGAGGATGAGGGTATTGTCGAGTTCGCCTTGCCGCCGCAGGTCGGCGATCAGGCGCCCGGTCTCCTGGTCGATGCGGTCGATCATCCCGGCATAGGCAGCCATGCGGCGGCGCTCCCAGTCGTGCCACTCCGCCGACAGCGACTCCCAGGCGGGAATGTGCCCGGGACGGGGCGCCGCCTCGACAGCCTGGCCGAAGAGCCCCAACGCGGCCTGACGCCCGACCCGCGCCGCCCGGATGGCGTCCCACCCCGCATCGTAGCGACCGAGGTACTTGCGGTAGTCGGCCTCCAGAGGCTGCAGGGGAGCGTGCGGTGCGTTGAAGGCGATGTAGAGAAACCAGGGCTTCCCGGTCTGCCTCGCCTCGGCAAGAAAGCGGAGAGCGAAATCCACATTGGCCACGCTGGTGTAGAATCCCTCCGCGGGCAC
>JAFGRS010000808.1 GCA_016935045.1 Lentisphaeria bacterium
AGCCGCTGGTTCGCGGGCAGTTTCCTCCTCGGCTGGCTGCTCAAGTGGGTCGTCATGCGCTTCGGGACCCACCGCACCTACGGCGATACCCAACGCTTCTGCATCGGCCTCATCGCGGGAGAAATGGTCGCGGGGGTCCTCTGGATGATCCTGGGCGCGGTCTATTACCTGGCCGCCCATACCCCCCCACCCCTCTTCCGCGTCCACCTCTGAGACCGACGGAACGCCCACCGTGGAGCGGTGAACCGCGACCACCGCCAGGTCGGCTCGGGGGTCTTGTCAGCTTGCTTCCCCGCCCTCCCCGAGACGGACCGCCTGGAGGGCGCCGTCGCGGGTGGTCAGGTATCCCCACCGGCCCCGCACCACGATGCCGTTGCACGAGACCGCCAGCGGATGCTGCCTGCGCAGCCTGCCGTTGGCCGCGTCGATGGCCACCATCCATGGCCTCCCGCTGCCCTCGACCGCGTAGAGGCGGTGTCCCTCCGCCGCCACCGGGCTGCAGCCGCTCAGGGACAGCGCCCATAGGGGGGTGCCCTCGTTCAGGCTGAAGCTACGGATGCCTCCGGCCCGAACATAGACGTGTTCCCCCGCGGCAACCGAGAGAATGGGATCCGGGATCTCCCGTCCCCAGACGACCGCGCCACGCCGGCGGTCCAGGCAGACGAGTCTGCCCGCTCCCGAGGCATGCCGTTGCGCCACCAGGATGTGCCTGCCCGCGGCGACGAGCAGAGGAACCGCCGGGCGTCCCGGGTAGGCTTCGAACGCCGTCCGCCACGCCACCGACCCATCCCCGGCCCGCACGGCACATACCCCGCCGTTGCCGGCCGCCAGGATCAGGTCCCCGGCAGCGGCCGGACGCGAAAGGGGCTCGACCAGGCCGGTGTGCACCGTCCACGTCGCATGGCCTCCGTCCGTGTCGACGGCATACAGGCTCGCGCCAGCGGTCCAGCACACCTGGGCGCCAACCGCGGCCAGCTCCGCGGCCGACGAGGAGGAATTCCCGGGGCCGTCCCACAGCAGCCGGCCAGTCTCCGGATCCAGGGCCGCCAGGGTCGCACCCCCGCCTGCCGCGGCACGCCAGACGAAGAGCCTGCCGTCGGCCACCGCCACCGAGGCCGATGCCAACGCCCACGAGCCGCGCCAGAGCACCTCCCCAACATCGCGGTCCAGCCCGACCAGGCGCTTCCCCGCGCGCTTCTCCTCGACCAGGACCACCGTCCGGTCACAGACCAGCGGCGGCGACGCGGGTGTCCCCCGCCAGGAGACTCCGGACGAGTATGCCCAGCGGGACTCCACGAGCGGCCCTCGGTCCGAAACCGTGCCCCGCGGCGCCAGCCAGGCCGCCGTACCCGCAACGGCCGCGAACAGCGCGGCAACCCGGAATAGGACCACCGGCCGACGCCTGCGCGCCGTACGCTCGCGGGCCCGGTCCACCTCCCGGGCCAGGCAGGCCTGCAGGCGCAGTATCCTGTTGCGCTCCGACGCGTCGTCCGCTGCCGGGGATTGCAGGGCGTCGGTGATGGCCGAGAGGGCCGCGAAGCGGCGGCGGCAGTGCGGGCACACGGTCAGGTGCCGTTCCAGGGCTGCACGTTCCTCGCGGTCGAGGAGTCCCAGCACCAGTTGCTCGTCTTTCCCCGCGGCATGAACGCAGCCACCGTCGGCTCCCGTCCAGCCCCGAACCGGCCGGTGATCCGGTGCCGCCCTGGTCCCTTGCCGCCGTGGACTCGCCATGAGTGCCTCTTCCTTCACCCCGTTCGGAACACCGCTCTGCCTCCACTCTCTACCGGAAACTACTACGCCGCCGCGGCGCAAACCGGGACAGGCATCCCGTGCCGCACACCACACTGCCTTCACATGGCAGGCTCCGGGCAGATGCCCCCCGGCGACGCATCCCCGCCGCCGGAATCGTGCCGGGACGATCCCCCAACCCCCGCCGGGACCCCCGCGCGGGCCGGACCCAGACCCTCGACCGACCCATCCTCCAGGACACACCGGCGAGCCTTCGACAGCGCCCGCTGAGAACGCTTCTTGACCGCCTCCTCCGAACAACCCAGCAACGACGCGATCGCAGGAAACGAGTAGCCCTCCACAAAGCGAAGCACCAACAACTCGCGCTCGTCGGCGGACAGACCCTCCAGAAGCTGAGGCCAGGCGCCGGGACGCGCCTCCTCCCGGGCATCCGCCGCCGCCGACGCAAACTCCTGCAGCTTGCGCCTGTGCCGCCAGTGCGACCGGCGGGAATCCAGGCAGACGTTGCGCAGCAGCTCGTGAAACCATGGCGCAAAGGGCCGCAACGGGTTGTACCGGCGACGGTGACGGACGACGCGGATGAAGGCTTCCTGAACCGCGTCCTCGGCCGCCCTCTCGTCCCCCAGTCGACACCTGGCCAGAACGTAGGCGGACCGTTGGTACCGGGTCACGAGTTCGCCCAGGGCCTGCTCGTCAAAGCCGTCCCGAAAACGCGCCATCAGGCATTCATCGCTGGGCCGTGCCAAGGTCATGGGGTCATAGTCTACACGGTCCCGCCCCGATTCCCACCGGGCCCGGGGCGGGTACGGGGCTGTTGCCGGGGCCCCACGCCGCCGCCGGGCTTGTCCCGGTGAAGCGCCGATGGCGGGGAAGCGGGGAGGGGCGGCCGGCCTCCCCTTGCTCGAATCGGCGCTCCACGGCCACAGGGACAGTGGCGGCGCGGAACCGGTTGGTCGCCGGATCCTCAGACAGCCCCGGACCGGGCTGGGACCTCCGGGTGCACATGCCGCGGGCGGATCGGGCAATCGCGGCAGACGCCGGTCAGGTGTTCGCGGCGGACCCGCCAGAGATCGAGGGCGAGACAGAAGACGCAGTCCGCGGCGCCGACCTTGCCACGGCGCTGCAGGCCGCGCTCGTCCAGCGTCGGCGACAGCAGCCGGGGCGACACGGGGCAGGTGCCGTTGCGCCAGCTCAGCCCGGGGACCTCCCGCACCGTTCCGGAGGCGTCCACGATGCGCTCGACGGAGCCGAAGGAATCCAGGCAGGGGACATCCAGGGAGACCTCGGCGACGTGGTAGGCGGTGGTGGTGGTGTGGTCGACTCCGAGCCCCAGGATGGAACCGCCCCCGTGCACCAGGCGGCCGATGGGACTTTCCGGGCCCCAGATCCCCTTCTCGATGTGGTCCCGACACCACGCCTCGGCCTTGGGACCGAAGGCCGCCACGGCATGGGTGGGGTGTTGACTCCGCACCACCCCGGGCCGGCGCCAGAAGGCGTCCGCGATCGCGCCGTTCGTGGTCGGCGTCGTCAGGGGGTTGAACACCTTTGCCCCGCGATGGTGAAAGGAAGGCAGCAGCAGAGTCCCCTCCGGACCGATGGCCTGCAGCAACGCCTCGATCACGGTCGACGCACCCCCACGCACCCAACCGATGGCCGACAGAGAACTGTGCACCATCACATCCAGCCCGGGCCGCAGCCCGAGACCGCGCAGGCCTGCCAGCAGGTCCTCCACCCCCAGGGTCTCCCCGTACGGCACCAGGGCCACGTAGCCGCAGGCGTCCAACGCCTCGAAGAACCGCCCGACCTGCTCCCGGCTCACCTCCCGACCGCGCTCCGCCGAAGCCAGGACCCGGATGTCTTCGAGGGTACGGCCGCCATCGGCCCAATAGAGGGCCCATTTGTGCAGGTCGGCATCCCGGAAGCGCTGCCTGATCTCCGGAGGCAGGTTCTCGTAGGTCGGCGCCAGGGGGACGCGTCGAAACGGGATGCGGTGATCGGCGCCGGTGTCGGCGGCACGGGAAGGAGGATCTTCCGCGACCACCGGGACGGGCAGGACGGCATCCAGCCGGGCCCGCACATCGGCTGCCGTGCCGCCCCAGAACCATCGCGCCAGACGCGCCCCCTCCGCCTCCCGACGGGCCACGGCCAGGGCAGCACTCCCCCCTCCGCTGGAAGCGACCCTCGACGACGCCCCGCCGACACCGTGGTCGGAAAACACCTGGGCCCATTCGAGAGCGTGGGACGTGTCCCCGTCCGCCAGGACGTGGAGGTAGGCCGCGACGGCGGCGACGCAGGCCCGCAGGCTTTCCGGGTCGAGCGCCTCGGGCGTGTCCCCCGAGCTGTGGTAGCCGATGTACGGGTAGCTGCCGACATAGGGGCAGGGAAAGCCGTAGCGGGGATCGCCGAGCATGGTATCCTCGGTGGACGCGAAGGGGGCCGGCGCCACCCGCCAGCGGCTGTCGACCAGGCGATGGGCGGCCTCGGCGATGCGCAGCCCGAGACGGTTGACGAAGGACGCCGAACTGGGCACCGTGTCGTGCCACGTCACCGTGCCGTCACACAGCTCCGCCCTCGCTCCGACGCAGTCCACCACCAGCCCCGCAAGGGGCGGCTGGAGCCGCTTGGTGCGGATGAGATACTCGAAGAACCCGTAGCACTCCATCGCCGCCAGGAACCGGATGCTGCGCCTGGGAGCAGGCAGCGCGCCCTCCCGGATCAGGGCCGTCAGGACCTGCGCCGCCTCGATGCAGACGGCCACGCCCGAAGCGTTGTCCACCGCACCGGGCTCGCAGCTGTGCGCCACGGCCCAGACCTCGTCCTGCGGATCGCAGCGGCCGGGGACGATGCCGCACACAACGGGGTGTTCTCCGTCGCAGTACCGCGCCCGAAGGCACAGCCGAAGGCGGACAGCGTGCCCCTCGGCCAGCAGTCCGCGCAGCCGTGCGCCGGCCGTTTGCGGGAGCATGAAGGCAGGCAGGTTCCGCTCTTCCGTGCCGTAGGGCAGCCCTCCCCAGCCGAATTTGCCCCAGAGTGTCGCCTCGGGAAGCTCCTTGACCGGCGCGTCACAGAGCACCGCCGCAATCCCGGAGTCGGCCAGCACGGCGTGTTTGTCGTTGAGACGCTGGCGGGTCAGCGCCACGGTCTCGTGGCGGCAGGCAAGGGGAATCTGTTCGAGTTCCCGGTCGGAGTCGGCCACGCACAGGTCGCAGAGAATGCCCGCGGCCGGGGTCGGCGCGCACCACTGCACCACCGTCCAGGGGTTGCTGGCGTAGTCGGCAAGCCGCGCCTCGAACGGGCTGACCAGGTCCACCGTCGCGGACTCGATGTCCATGGCCCGGGGCACCACCCAGCGGCCCGTCCCCGCGTGGCCTCCCGTCGGAATCGAGGTGCATTCCGCCGCCGCGCCTGCCTCGGTGAAGGCTGCCGCGATTGTCCGCGAGGTCTCCCGGAACCGGTCGAAGGAATTCCAGCGGTCGGTGGCGACGATGGCACGCACCCGGTCCAGGACCCGGCGGCCGTCCGCGACAGCCACCAGCCGGGGAAGCAGGTTCTCGATCCAGGCGTCGGTGAGAAGAGCAGCAACCATGGGCAACCCTACTTCCTGATCGTCTCGGAATGGTCTGTATCCTCGAAGACTGGTGCCCGCGAGGCCCCGGGCGGTCCAGACAGTTGCCGGCCGTCTCGGAATGGACTGGAGCGCCCGCGTCCCTGCGGGCATCTCACAATCGTCTATAGGGGTAGGGACAGGGCATTGGTTTGCCCCGCCCCTCCCTCCGAACCGTACGTGCGGATCTCCCGCATACGGCTCTCCAGTTGGTGGTTCATCTTCGAGCAGATTGACAGGCCTCGACTCGGGCCGCGGCCAGCGAGAACAGCCCGAGGTCGGCAAAACAGGCATTGGGCCAGCGCTGATGATCGAACCCACGTCCACGACCTTTGCGCTTGTGGCGCTTGCGCAGGATGCTGCGCAGCCGCATGCGCACCCAGCCGTCCAGGTTGAGCAGGGCGTACGGGTTGGTGCCGTGCTTGAAGTACTCGAACCAGCCACGCAGGATCGGGTTGAGCCCGGAGACGATACATCCCAGACTGTGGCCGTTGCTGCGCCTGGTCAACGGGCGAAGCTTCTCCCGCAGCTGCCTGCGAGCTCTCTGCGAGGGCCAATGGTGGCCCCCGCGCTCGAAGTGGTAGCCGGGTCTGGAGGTCAGTCACCCGATTTGCTTTTTCTGTACACCCAAAAAAGCAAATCGGATGACTGACCCTTTCCCTCCTCTCAACGGGTATCTGTGGCTCCCTTCTGTCCGCAAACCGGTTCGTCCACATCCAGACGGTTTCTTTGCGAAGGTGACGATACGTCGTCAGGTCTTGATCGCTA
>JAFGRS010000809.1 GCA_016935045.1 Lentisphaeria bacterium
CGCGGCCGCGCCCCCTCCCCGCCCTCCGATCGGCGCTCCACCGGGACAAGCCCGGCGGCGGCGTTGGGATCTTGAAACAGCCCTGGCAAGCCCGCTGAACGGCTTGCATGGGGACCTTCTCCCGTCTATGGTGTGCACTTTCCCGGGCCAGCCGGCTCCGGGCAAGTGGCTTGACGCAAGGGACACGATGACCATGCCAGGAATGGGTCTCCAGCGCAGGGATTTCCTTCGGGCCGCGGGTGTTGGCGCCGCGGCATTCTGTCTGCCGCGTCCTCTCTTCGCCGAGGCGCCGGTCCGCAAGGGACGCCCCGTCCAGGGACGCAAGCTGAACATCGCCTGCGTGGGGTGTTCCGGCAAGGGCGGCAGCGACATCGAGGGCGTCAGCAGCGAGAACATCGTGGCGCTCTGTGACGTCGACTACGACCGGGCCCGCGGCGCCTTCCGCAAGTACCCCAAGGCAAAGCAGTACAGAGACTACCGCGCGATGCTGCTGGAGATGGACCGGGAAATCGATGCGGTGACCGTGAGCACGCCGGACCATATGCACTTCCCGGTGGCCATGATGGCCATCCAGATGG
Source organism: Lentisphaeria bacterium (assembly GCA_016935045.1). Lineage (GTDB taxonomy): Bacteria > Verrucomicrobiota > Lentisphaeria > Oligosphaerales > JAFGRS01 > JAFGRS01. The sequence continues at coordinate 579 of JAFGRS010000809.1, forward strand.
GCAAGCACGTCTTCGTGCAGAAGCCCCTGGCCCACACCGTCTGGGAGGCCCGGGAGATCGCCGCGGCCGCGCGGCGGCACCGGGTGGTGACGCAGATGGGGATTCAGGGACACTGCGGCGAAGGCATTCGTCTGCTCAAGGAATGGCTCGATGCCGATGCCATCGGCCCGGTTCGCGAGGTCCACTACTGGACGGATCGTCCCATTTGGCCGCAGGGGATCCCGACTCCCGACAAGGCCGAACCGGTGCCTTCGTCCCTCGACTGGAACCTGTGGCTGGGGGTTGCCCGGGAGCGGCCCTACAACAGCGCCTATGCTCCCTTCAAGTGGCGTGGCTGGTGGGATTTCGGCTGTGGCGCCCTGGGGGACATCGGTTGCCACATGATGGATGCGGGTTTCCATGCCCTGGAGTTTGGCTCGCCGACGAGCGTCGAGGCCGTCTCGGAAGGGGGTACGGAGGACTCTGCCCCGGTGTGGTCCATCGTCACCTATCAATTCCCGGCGCGGGGCGACAAGCCGCCCGTCAAGGTGATCTGGCACGACGGCAAGAAGATGCCGCCGCGGCCAGAGGAACTGGAACCGGAGCGCAAGCTCCCCGGCGGCGGTGGCGGTCAGTTGTTCTTCGGGGAGAAGGGTACGATCCTGGTCAACGACATGTACTGCGGCAGTTGCCGCATCATCCCCGAAGCCAAGATGCAGGAGTTCGAGCGGCCGCCCAAGACCCTGCCCCGGTCGCCGGGGTTGTACAGGGAGTGGATCCTGGCCTGCAAGGGCGAGGGTCCGGCGCCGGGGGCCAACTTCGACTACGCCGGGCCCCTCAGCGAAATGGTGCTCATGGGGAACCTGGCTGTACGCACCGGTCAGCGCATCGAGTGGGACGGCACCCACATGGTCTGCACCAACATCGAGGCTGCCAACCGGTTCGTGCGCAAGGCATACCGGGTCTTCTGAGATCCAGCCGGAACGGGAGCATGAGGACAGCGATGACGATTCTGACTCCTTTGCGTCGGGCCTTCTCACCATGCGGCGCTGCCGTGATTCTCGGTCTGCTGGCGGCGGGGTGCAGGTCATCCCGGGAGGGCGGCGGTGCCGGGCCGATCCGTCCCGGCGTGGCCGATGGCTGGACCGGCGCCGCCCGGCATGCCCGGCGGGCCCCCCTGGCGATGGACAGGCGGGTCCCCCCCTGGACGCTCGCCGTCCAGGCGTACAGCTTCCGGCAGTTCTCCCTCCTCGACGCGGCGGCACGGATGGCGGACCTCGGGGTCGCGGCGGTGGAAATGTACCCCGGCCAGACCCTCGGCGGCGACCTCCAGGGGAAGGTCCATCACGGTATGCCTGCCGACACCCGGGAGGCCCTCCTCAAGGCCCTGCGGCAACGCGGCGTCCTCCCCGTCGCCTACGGCGTGGTCAACGGCAGTGACGAGGCCGAATGGACCTCCATCTTCGAGTTCGCCAAGGCCATGGGAATCGGCGTGGTCTGCTGCGAACCGAAACGGGAACACCTCGATATCGTCGCCGCCCTGTGCGACCGCTACGAGATCCGGGCCGCCATCCACAACCATGCCAGGCCCTCGGCCTACTGGGACCCCCGTACCGTACTCGAAGCCGTCCAGAACCGCACCCCCCGCCTAGGGGCCTGCCCGGACAACGGACACTGGGCGCGCTCCGGCCTCGATGGCATCGAGGGCCTGCGCCTGCTGGGAACACGCGTCCACGACATCCACCTCAAGGACGTGGACAGCCCGACACTGATGGGCGAGTGCGTGCCCCTGGGCGCCGGCTTCTGTGACGTGGCGCGCATCGTGGGCGAACTCCTCGGGCAGGGCTATTCCGGCCTGGTCACCCTCGAATACGAGTCCGAGCCGAAGGATCCCGTTCCCGGAATCCGGGACTGCATCGCCTTCCTGCGCGAATGTGCCGCGCGGTCGGACTGGGAGTTGAGGCTCGGGCTCGTGGCCGCAGCGTCCATGAGCTGGGAGATCGCGGACACCTGGCGGAACGTGGTCCCCGGCCCCGAGGGCCGTTGGCAGGAGCCGGAGACGAAGGACGACGACACGACGGGCTACACGGATACGACGGATGACGCAAAGGGAACCGTCTCGGCCATCGGAGAGGGCTTCCCCAACGAGCACTACCCCAATGCGTTCGACAACGATACCAAGACAAAATGGTGCATTAAGAAGGAAGCCGTCTGGATCGAGTACCGCTATCCCGAGGACCGGCGCGAGCACATCGCGGCCTACAGCATCGCCACCGCCAACGACGCCCCCGCCCGGGACCCCAGAGACTGGAAGCTCCTCGGCTCCAACGACGGCGGCAAGACCTGGGCCACCGTGGACGAACGCCGGGACGAGAAATGGGGCAACCGGCATCAGAGGCGTCTGTTCCAGGCGCCCAACCCGGGGGCCTACAACCTGTACCGGCTGGACATCACGAAGAACCACGGCGCGGACACCTGCCAGCTGAGCGAGATCGAGTTGCTGGCGCCGCCCAGGGTCGATCCCCTCCTCACCCCGGCAGAAGCCGAGGCCCTCTTCGCCACCGCCGACGGCAACGAGGGCTTCCGTCCACTCTTTGCCCGGGACTTGGCCGATGCCATCCTGGACGCCGGCGCCTGGGTCTGGGAGGACGGTGAACTGGTGGCCCGGGGGGGCGGTGACATCTGGACCCGTGACACCTTCGGGGATTTCGTCCTCGATCTGGAATTCCAGTGCGCGCCGGACAGCAACAGTGGCGTCTTCCTGCGCTGCCGCAGCATCGAGGAGTGGCTGCACACCGCCATCGAGGTGCAGATCCTGCAGCCGGACGCCCCCGACAAACGGCACCTCTGCGGGGCCATCTTCGACTGCCTCGCGCCCGTCACCAATGCCGTGCGCCAGCCGGGAGAGTGGAACCGCTTCACCATCCTGGCGCGCGCCAACCGCATCCTCGTGCGGCTCAATGGGGTCTTCGTCCTCGACATGAACCTCGACCGCTGGACCGAGGCCGGACGCAATCCCGACGGCACCCCCAACAAGTTCCAGTATGCCTACCGGGACATGGCCCGCACCGGTCACCTCGGGCTGCAGTACCACGGTCAACCGATCCGCTTCCGGAATCTGCGTCTCCGCCCGTTGCCGTGAAGGCCGCGTCGGAGGCGCGCGCTGAGCGGCGATGCCCCGTCCCAATGTGGGAGGCGCTCCCGGACGGAATGGCCTCGGTGGGACCGGTTCACGGGGGGCGGCGGGGTAGAGGTCTGGAGGCAAGGTGCCGGATCGCCTCATCCCCGGACTGGGCCAGGCGGTCAAGGGCGGCCCGGGCCGCCTCGGTGCCGGCGTTGCGCAGGGCGCTGACCGCCCGCATGCGATACTCGGCTTCGAGGGCAGGAGAGAGCGCACTGGCCTCGAGCAGGGGAATCCCCTCGCTGGCGAAGTAGGTTCCCATGGCCGCATCGGCCCTCCCCATGCCCACGAGGGTGCCTGCGCTCAGCAGTGCTGCCGTCTGGGCCCGGGGATCGGACTCGGCGCGGATCGCGTCCAGGAGTACGGCCGGCTCGGGATCGGCCAGGTTCCGCATCGCGTCATAAAGGTGGATACGGGTCTGCAGGTCGGACTCGTCCCGCACCACGGCCACCAAAGCGGCGGCCGGGATGGCGGCTTCGGGGATCGTGCCGAGGGCCTCCGCGGCACCCCGGCGTTCCGCCGCGGAAACCCGCTGCGCGGCGTACTCGAGCAACAGGGCCGCGGCCTCGGGTCCGGGCACGTCGGAGAGCGCCTCGAAGGCCTGGTTGCGGGCTTCGGCGCTGCTGCCAGGGGTCCCGATCACCGCCTGGAACAGCGGCACGGCCACATCCGGCGGGAGACCCGGCGCGCGCTCGAGCAGCGCGGCCACGAGCTCCTCGTCCGCCCCCGTCACCGCGGCCTCGAGAGCCATCGCGATGGCCGACTCGTCCCCCTGACGGGACAGGGCCACGAGGAGTTCGGCCTGCACCACCGTCGGCAGCCCACCGGCCTCGAGGGCAGGCAACCCCCACTGCCGCAGTGCGTCTGAATCCACCTCGGCAAGGGCACGGACCGCGGCACAGACGACCTCCGGCACAGGGTCCTGCAACAGGTTGCGCAGAAGTGCCGGCGCCTCGGCAAAGACACTGCCCCCCAGCACGGCGGCAGCCAACGCACGGCACTGCGGCGAGGGGCTTGCCAGGGCCTCCTTCAGGATGGCCAGAGCCGCCGGATCGGTGCTCTTCGCCAGCCGCCACAATTCCCGCCGCAGACTCTTCAGATCGGACGTCCCGAACCGCACCAGGGCCCGGGTCCTGTCGAAGTCGGCCGCGTCGGGAACCGTCAGTCCTCGATCGCGTCCCTGCGGGTCCTCGGGGGATGACTCGGACCGCGGCCGCGCCGATTCCCGCGTTGGCGGCGGCGCCTCCAGCGTGGGCTCGGCAACGGGGGTAGCGAGGGGACCGACGGCTCCCGGGTCGTGCTCTCGATCCGAGGGGCGCCCACGATACAATGCGGCCGCCAGGATGAGGACCCCGGCGACCGCACTACCGATCCACACGTGCAGCCTACGCAGTCTGCCATGCATCGGCCACACCGGACACCGAATCACGGGTTCAGGATCTTGAGGCCTTCGGCCGGCAGGACCTCATCGAGGCTCTTCCCGCCGTCCTTGGTGAAGTACACGTTGGCCAGGCAGCCCGCGAAGCAGACACCGTACTTCAGGGAGATCGTGGGATAGGGCCAACCCCAGAGCGTGGCGCTGTTCATCCCCAGCCCGACATCGACTCCATAGCCGTCGGTGAAGCCGACGTTGGTGTTGGAGACCTTGAACGCGTCGCAGTGGTAGGTCTGCCCCACGGTGTAGAACCAGGTGTCCCTCGTGCCCTTCATGCTGATGGACTTGACGATCGTGCCGTCCGCCAGAATGAAGACGTCGCAGTAGCCGCCCCAGATGGCCGTGCCCGTGGTGGTCCCGGTGACCTTGATGGTGCACCAGTCGAACCAGGGCGATACCGTCACCGTGTCGTCCCAGCCGTCGTAGTAGGCCTCGCCGGGACAGCTGATGCTCACCTTGATGCCGGTCACGTAGAAGTTGTACCCGGCCATGGCGCCGCTGCCAAACAGCATGGCCGCCGCCACCATCGCCATCAGCGTTCCCCGTGCCGTTCTCATCCCGTACCTCCTTGGTCTCACTGCGGTTGCACTTCCTCTGCGACCGGATCTCGAGGACGTCCGATCTCCTGACAGGAAGAACGTAGGGTGCGGACCAGCATTTTCAAGGCCCCGGGTACAGGCAGACGCCCCTTTTTCGTGCAGACGTCCGGGACACACGGACTGCCTGTGGAGCGCCCGCGGCCTCGCGGGCACCGTCCGGGACGCGCGTACAGCTAGGCACGACCGGGGCGGGACACGAGACCCCCGGGATCGGGCCGGCTCCCTCAGCCTGGCGCGGAGGCCATCCCGCGGGTCCTCACCGTCCCAACATCATCTTGAGCCCTTCGGGAGGAAGCACGGCATCGAGGGTCTTGCCCCCGCCCTTGACGAAGTACTCGTTGGCCAGGCAACCCGCGAAGCAGACACCGTACTTCAGAGAGATCTTCGGATAGGGCCAGCCCCAGAGGGTGGCGCTGTTCATCCCCAGCCCGACATCGACTCCATAGGCGTCGGTGAAGC
>JAFGRS010000810.1 GCA_016935045.1 Lentisphaeria bacterium
CCGAGTACGGCGGCAAGGCGCCGGCGAAGGGCGAGCCCTGGCCCCATATGCTGCTCAACCAAAGGTTGCTTGTCCATCCCGCTCTGACGGAACTCCGGGCAGTCCCCTTCCGCATCCGGTACCGCCTGGTGCGCGCCGTCGCGCGGCAGGGCCCGGGCTGGGATCCGCGCCGCCACACGGCCCAGTTTGTCTTCTATGTCACCCTCCAGAATCTCACCCGCGGATCCGAGGGCTACGGCGACTATCTCTATTTCGGCGCCCTGCTCTATGATCTGCGTTTCCCCATGCCTCCCCCTTTTGCGGCCCTGGATCGCGGCACGGCAAAGAAACAGGGCACGGGGAAGTTCATTTTTCAGCCCGCCTTCGCACGCCTGAGCGACCGCAGCCCCCATGACGGGCAGCCCGTCGAGATTGACATCGACCTGCTGCCCATGCTCGAGGAAGCCATCGAAGAAGCCTGGAGGCGCGGGTACCTCGCCGGATCGCGGCAGCGTGGCGACTATCGCCTCAGCGGCATGAACATGGGCTGGGAAACCACCGGGCCGGTAGACGCCGAGCTCGAAATCGAGCACCTTTTCCTGGAGGCCCGCACGATCCCCCCGCCGGGGTGAGCGCACTCCCGGGGAAAGTCCCTGGCAGAATCGGATGGATGGAGGTGTGCACATGCCGGACAGACCCAACATCCTCTTCGTCTTTGCCGACCAGATGCGGGCCCAGGCTGCGGGATACGCCGGTGACCCCAACGTGCATACCCCCTGTATGGACCGGCTCGCCGCCGAAAGCCTCACCTTCACCACCGCGGTGTCGAACTGCCCGGTCTGCACCCCCTACCGGGCCTGCCTGCTCACGGGGCAGTATCCCCTTCGGCACGGCCTGTTCATGAATGACCTCTGTCTGCCCGACAACGGACACGCCATCGCCCGGGAGTTTCGCCGGGCCGGTTATGACACGGCCTATATCGGCAAGTGGCACCTGGACGGACACGGCCGGACACGCCCCATCCCCCCCGAACGAAGGCAGGGGTTCGAGGCCTGGAAGGTGCTCGAATGTACCCACAGCTACAACCACTCCCAGTACTACGACGGCGAGGACACGACGCCACGCTTCTGGGAGGGGTACGACGCCTACGCCCAGACCGCCGCCGCGGTCACGTACATCCGCGCCCGGCAGCACGGGACACGTCCCTTCGTCCTCTTCCTCTCCTTCGGTACCCCGCACGATCCCTATGACACGGCCCCCGAGGAACTCAAAGCCTGCTACCCCGAGGGCGCTCTCGAGCTGCGCGACAATGTGCCCCCGCACCGTGCCGCCCTGGCCCGACGCCAGCTCACGGGCTATTACGCCCACGTCGCCGCCATCGATCGCTGCCTGGCACAACTCGACGGGGCCCTGGCCGAAGCGGGCCTCGCCGAGAACACCATCTTCGTGTTCACCTCGGACCATGGGGACATGCTCGAATCCCATGCCCACGACCAGACGGCCGGCCCGCTGCGGGGTCCCCGCAAACAGGCTCCCTACGACGAGTCCATCCTCGTCCCGCTGCTGCTCCGGTACCCAGGACGGTATGGCAGTCGGGGACGCGCCGTCCCCACCCCCATCGCCACTCCCGACATCATGCCCACCCTCCTGTCCCTCTGCGACGTCCCGATCCCCGGCACGGTCGAAGGGATCGACTTCACCCCCGTAATCGAGGGCGCAGGGGGAACCGGGCGCGAGGGAGTCCTGATCGCCGCCTACCATCCCTTCGCCGACTGGCGGACGGCGCGGGGCGGGCGTCCCTACCGCGGCATCCGCACGGAAACCCATACCTTCGTCCGGGACCGGAACGGGCCATGGCTCCTGTTCGATAACCGGGCGGACCCCTACCAGAAGACCAATCTCGTCAACACGGCCGCCACGGCCTCGGTCCAGCAGTGCCTCGATGCCGAACTGCGGCGCATCCTAGCCCTCCAGAACGATCCCTTTGACCCGCCCGAAGTCCTCCGGCAGACCTGGAAGTACCACGTCGACGACCAGGAGTGCATCCCCTACTGAACTCCGTACGGCACCCGCCGGCTCGTGCCGGCCGCGCCGGCAGAATGCCCGCTTCGGCGTCGTTTCGCCGTGAAGCAGGTCGAGGCGCTCCCGCCGAGCCGGTCTCTCGATGGTGCCGGGGAGCTTGCCGGAGAGCACACCTGCGCGTGTGGGCCGGGCACTCGCCGTGCGCGGCCGGCAGGCGCCGGACGCTGAGGCCTGGTGCTCGAGGAGCCCGGTCAGGATTCAGCGGTAGGCGCGGGTCCGTTCGGCCAGGTCTCTGGCCTTTTCCTCGGTCGGGGCGGAGGTGGTGATGTACATGCCCCTACCCCCGCAGGCATCGAGGAGGGGAAGGACCTCGTCGTAGCGTACGCCGATGGCCTGGACCGACTTGCCGGCCGCGAGGATGCGGCGGTAGAGGTCCCAATGCCTCGGGTGGCCGCCGCTGTCGCCGACGGAGAGCCGCCGGGGGGTCCACTCGATCGCCTGCAGGGGCTCGATGGCCAGCAGCTCGTCCAGGTTCACCAGGCAGTCCTCGCCATCGAGGTGGTACAGGGCGAAATCGAGCCATGCGCACTGCTGCGTCAATGCCGGGCTCACGAAGCGCCGGAACATCGCCGGGCCGAACATGGCACAGGCATCGCACTGCACCTTGGCCGTGCGCCCGGGTCCCCACACGTTGAAGCAGAACGCGTTGCCCCCGAAGCCGTCCCGCACGACCTCCCGGAACGTGTCGAAGGCCTCGAAGAACGCCTGGTTGATCTCCATGACCTTCTCCTCGACCCACTCCGGACGGTCCACCAGGTCAAAGAGAAAGGTCTGCGGCCCGCGCATGGCCGACAGGATGTCGACGTTCTCGACCAGGTCGGGCGGCATCACCAGCCAGCGCCCGCGGCTCTCCCGCGCCGCAAGCTGCACCATGGCCAGATGCTGAACGAAGGCCGCTGCGCCGCGGTCCAGGCGGATGGGGCCATACTCCTCCGCAGGGTCCGGGATGCAGGGCTCGCACCAGACTGTCTGGGCCGAAAGGTCGAGCGTGCAGCCCACGTATGCGCCGAGGTCGCCGGCGGCGCTGATGCAACGGAGGATCGGGAACGCATCTCCCCCGTAATAGCACCGCGACATCTGCCACTCTTCGTGGCGCAGCCGCCATTGCGGGCTGAACCAACGTTCCTCGAGGGTCGCGGGAGGCGGCGGCCGGGGCAGATCCATGGCGGGGACCTCCCGGGGGGCCGTCACCCACAGCACCAGGCCCTCGCCACGCCACCACTGGATGTGGTGCTCCCGGGCGCTGGCCCAGTCTTCCTTCCAGACCAAGTCGGTCAGCCTGTCCTCTCCGGTCATTGCGACCTCCATGCATGCCTGCCCCGTCGCTTGCCGTCGCCGCGGCACGGCGCAACGGGACGCAGAGTGTCTGTGCCGTATCGCGAGCCCCGATCCCGAACCGGGACGCAACGGGAGTTACCCGTCTCCCGCCCGCGGTGCCCGAACCCGTTGCTCCCATTGGTGTTCATTCGTGTCCATTCGCGGTTCATAAATAGATGTACTTAGCGCTTCGCGCAACTGGGGACCATGGACCATGGACCATTTCACGCCAGAGACGTCAGGTACTTGCCCAGCGTGATGGCCAGCGTGGATGTGATGCGGCTCGACC
>JAFGRS010000811.1 GCA_016935045.1 Lentisphaeria bacterium
CCTGGACCGCCCGCGTCCTCGCGGGCATCCCCCTGGACCGCCCGCGTCCTCGCGGGCATCCCCCTGGACCGCCCGCGTCCTTGCGGGTGTGATTCCTGTTCTCCCTCTCCCTCCCTCCGTTGTGTCCGTTCGTGTCCATTTCCCTCCATTCGTGTCCGTTTCCCTCCATTCTTGTTCGTTGTCTCTCCGTTTGTGTTCCTCCCCCCTTCTCCCGGGGCAGGCAGGTTTGCAGGGGGGCCTGCCGGATCGTAGATTGTGGGGTTCGGCCCGGTGGTTCCCGGGCAGCGGACGGCAACAGGAGGTCTGCGCAACATGGTTCCGACGAAGCGTGTGGTGGGGGCTCTGGACGGCCGGGGACATGGGTGCGTGATCACCCAGGATGTTCCCGCCCTGGGCAAGGGCATGGTTCTGGTTCGGGTTCACGCATCGCTGATCAGCCCCGGTACGGAGCTTGCGGGGGCCAGGAAGGCCCGGGCGGAGGGCAAGACGGAGGTCGGGACGCCGCGTCCCTTCGGCTACCAGAACGCGGGCGAGGTCATCGCGGTGCACGAGAGCGTGGCCGAGTTTCGGCCGGGGGACCGGGTGGCCTGCATGGGCGGCGGCTACGCGCAGCACACGGACTATGCAGTGGTGCCGAAGAACCTGTGTTGCCGCCTGCCGGACAATGTCTCCTACGAGCAGGGCGCCTACACCCACCTGGCCATCACCTCCCTGTGGGCGGTGCGGCGGGCCGAACCGGTCTTCGGCGAGACCATGCTGATCGTGGGCCTGGGCCTGGTCGGGCAGATGGCCGCCCGCATTGCCCAGATCGCGGGATGCTACGTCATGGGTTGGGATACGGTTGCCTTCCGCTGTCAGGTCGCCCAGGACTGGGGGATCGACGGAACCACGGTGATCGGGGAGGAGGACGCGGCGGCAAAGGCGAAGGCGTTCACGCGGGGGTTGGGCTTCGATATGGCCGTGATGGCCTTTGGCGGCGACGGCACGAAGGCCCTCGAGGATGTCAGCAAGGTGATGATGCTGTCGCCGGACACGCATCGGATGGGGCGCATTTCCCTGGTGGGAGGGCTGAAGACGTTGTGCAGCTGGGGCGCCGGTCTCGGCAATCTCGACCTGCGCTGCAGCGCCCGCTCGGGGCCGGGGTACCACGACGACGCCTGGGAACGCGGTGACACCGAGTACCCCCCCGTGTTCCTGCGCTGGACGACGCGCGGCCACATGGAATTGGCGCTGCGCTGGATGAGCGAAGGCCGGCTGGACGTGGCCTCGCTGACCACCCACAAGGTCCCCCTCGAAGAGATCGACGAGGCGGTGAGCGCCCACATCGAGCGACCCGAAGCCACCCTCGGGACGGTGCTCGTGATGACGGACGAGGAGTAGCGATGGCCGGCCCTGACGCCGCGACGGATGCTCCGCCCGCCCAGGCGGCCGGGGCGCCCGCCCGCCTGCGGCCTGCCGGCCTGCGGGCCCAGGGGAGGACCTTCGGGCTGGCCTGGCTGATCGCCTTCACGGGCGCGGTCACGCCGGGACCGCTCCTGGCTCTGGTGATCGGGCAGGTGCTGGCCCAGGGATTCGCGGCGGTGCTCCTGATCCTTCTCGGGCACGCCCTCCTCGAGTGCGTCTTCATCGGCGGCTTTGCCGTCGGTCTCACGCAGCATCTGCGGCGGCGCCGGGCGCGCGGGGTGCTGGCGCTGGTGGGCGGGCTGGCGCTTGCCTGGATGGGGTGGGATATCGTCCGGCACGCCGGGCAGATGACCCTCGCCGGCGCCGAAGTGGAGGCCATGGCCTGGCCGATGCTGATCCTGGCCGGAGCGGGAGTGTCCCTGTCCAATCCCTACTTCACGGGGTGGTGGGCCACGGTCGGTACCGGACAGATGGCCACCTTCGCGTTGCGCCGCCCGCGGGACTACGTGGTCTTCTGGATCGGGCACGAGATGGGAGACATCGTCTGGTATGCCTTTGTCGGGGCCGTGCTGGCTCTCGGCAGGGGGCTGCTCACCGACGCGGTCTACCGGGCCCTGCTCCTGGCCTGCGGCTGGATCATCTGCCTGCTCGCGGCCGTGTTCCTGGTTCTCGGCGCCCGCTGCCTCCGTCCATGGCGGGGCCAAACCGACCTTTTGGAAGTTGGAAGCCCATGATTGGGCAGAGGAAGGGGAAGGAACGGACACAAACCGACGGAACGGAGGGGAAGGGGAAGGAACGGACACAAACGGACGGAACGGAAGGGAACGGGCAACCCGGGTTTTTCCCGCGATCGCCTCTTCGGGGCACCCCCTTCCCCGCCTCTGTCAGTGCTTTCCGGCGAGGATGAGGTCGACGTAGCGGAAGGTCTTCACGGCGTCCTGGATCGAGGTTTCCGGGGTCGTGCGGGAGCGGACGCAATCGATGAAGTGCCGGTCCTCGAAGTAGAAGCCGTAGAAGCGGTAGAACTGGTCGCTGTCGGCCAGGGCGACGCCGCTGAAGTAATCCCCCGAGTTGGCGGCCGCGGCTCCTGCCGAGAGGCTGTACTGCTGTTTGCCGTCGTGGCGGAGCAGGAGGCCTTCGCACTGTGCCCCGCCCATGCCGAGGTTGAGGAAGGCGCTGCATCCGGGGCCGTGCATTTCGAAGCGGTGGACGCGGCCGCCGGTGCGGTAATTGGCCTTGATGAGGCCGATGGTGCCGTTGTCGAAGCGGGTGACCGAGTTCCAGGCATTGGTCACGGGTTCCTGGTGGGAGGCGGTGAGGGTATGGGCTTCGACGGGTTCGCCCGCGGCCATCCAGCGCACGAGGTCGATGGCATGGATGGTGTCCGACTCGAAGGCCGGGATGCCGCCGCGGTCGAAGGCGCCGGAACCGTATTTGTAGAAGCAGCCCTCGACCTGGGTGATTCGGGTGCGTGCCTCGAAGGCCTTCTTGATTTCCCGCACCAGGGGGATGAAGCGTCGGTTGAAGCCCACCATGAGCAGACGGTCCTTCTCCTCGGCCTTGCGCATCATTCCTTCGGCCTGGAAGGAGGTGACTCCGGGCGGCTTTTCCATGAAGACGTCGAGCCCGGCCTGCAGGGCCGCGATCACCACATGGAAGTGGTTGGAGGGTTCGACCAGGCAGAACACCGCGTTCAGGTCTTCCTCGGCGAACATGCGGTGGTAACTGACGTATACGGAGGGCACCCCGAAGCGTTCGGCCGTGCGGCGCGCCTTCTCCTCGACGAGATCGCAGAGCGCGACGACCTCGACATCCTCCATGTCCTTCAGCGACGGCAGGTGCACGCTGTTGCACATGCCGCCCGCGCCGATTACGCCCACCCGCACCTTGGCTTTCCCGTTCATCCCGTGGCCTCCTCGACGCCGCTTGTGCTCCGCGTTTCTCTGCCGGTCACAGTTTCCTGACGCTGTAGGAGTGGTCCTGTTTGAGCACCACCTCGACATTCAGGCGCACATCTTCTTTGGGGGTACCCGAGGGGGTGCCGATCTTTTCGAGGCGGTCGATGACGGTCTGGCCGGCGATGACCTTGCCGAAGACGGAGTGTTTGCCGTCCAGGTGGGGGGTTGCCCGGAAGCAGAGGAAGAACTGGCTGCCGTTGGTATCGGGTCCGGAGTTGGCCATGGAGATGATGCCGCGGCCGGTGTGCTTGAGGGTATCGTCGAACTCGTCGGCGAAGCGGTAGCCCGGGTCACCGGTGCCGGGGGTCCCGGCGGCTCCCTTCTTCGAGTTGGGGCAGCCTCCCTGCGCCATGAAGTCGGGGATGACGCGGTGGAAGGTCATGCCCTTGTAGAATCCCTTGTCGGCCAGCTCGACCATGTTGGCGACGGTGTTGGGCACCTTGTCTTCGAAAAGCTCGCAGAGCATGTCTCCCTTTCCGGTGCTGATTCTGACCACCGGGTTGGTGGGTACGGAGAGCAGTTTGCGGATCTCCTCCGCGTCCGTGGGCAGGGCGGGCTCGGGCGCCGGCGTGGTGACGGCGGGCTGGGCGGGAGACGGGGTCGGGGCGGCGGCGGAGCGTTCGGGGGCCTCGGGCGGCTTGCGGCGATGGCGGCCCCCCAGCGAGAAGCAGACCGTGCCGACGAAGAGCAGGAGAAGAAGACCGACAACAGCGTAGATCAGGGCCATGCGCTTCTTCCTCCGCGCTTCCTGCAGCGCCAGCGTCTCGTCGTCCAGGGCCGCGTTCCAGCGTGAGACCGAGTTGTCCGATTCCCGTGCCATCGCCATGTCCTCGCACCTGCCGTGCCCCCGGCCAACCCGCGCTCCACCAGGCGGCACCCGTGTCCTGCTCGCGAGCCAAACCATATCGCCTGCGCCGTGCCTCTTCAACCCACCGCCGGCCGCGTGGGCGCATGTCAGCTCCGTAGGTCCCCATGCCGCACGAGTTCTGCCACACCGCATGTGTCCACCCGAGAACCCCGGGGACATGGC
>JAFGRS010000812.1 GCA_016935045.1 Lentisphaeria bacterium
GGGGGGCCGGGGGCTCCGTCCGCGGGGGGTGTCCGGGCAGTGTCCGGCCCCGGGGCTGCCGTGGGCCCGTCGGCGGGCAGTGGCGAGGGGTCATCGGCCGCCGCCGAGTGGTCGCGTCTCCGCGAGGGCCTCGGGCAGTGTGAGAATCCGGAGGATGGGCTGCTGCTTCTGCAGGGGTACGCGGACCGCTTCCCGGGGGACTTGCCGCCGGACTTCGAGGCGCTGCGTGGGGAATACACGGAAGCTGCGGCCTGGCGCCGGGCGACGCGGGACCCCCCGCAACCGGAGGCCTCCGAGTGGGTGTTCTCCGACGGGGGTGAGGACCCGACCGCGGCTGCTGTCGAGGGCGCTGGCGAGGCGGCCCCGACTGCCCCCCCCCCGGGTGGCGCCGCGCCGGGGCCGGACGGGGACCCGAGTGTGCCGGATCCCACCGGGGTGGGACCCGGGGCTACGGCTGGCGCCGCGCCCGGGCCTTCGGCGTCCCGGTCGGGTATTTCGGTGGACATGGGCCGCGACGACCTGCGGGCGGACGCGCTGGTGGACTATCTGGCGCAGTTGGCCAGGTTGGAGTACCGCATCCCCCCCCTGATCGAGCCCCATGTGCGTGCCGGCAATGGCTGGATGCTGGAATACGGCGAGGAGTCCGAGGAGCGCGACCTGATGCTCTTCGTGGTCGGGACGGTCCTCCCGGCCCTCGAGGAGGCGCTGCCGAAACTGGTGGCCGGCAGTCGTGCTCTGGCGGGTGCGCGTCTTCCGGGGCGCGAGTACGCCCAGTGCACGCTGCACGAGGTGGCCCTGAATCGCATCGTTCTGCAGGAGAGGACGCCCCACGGGGTGATGTTGCGAAGCATCGAGTGGCAGCGCCACAGCGATCCCGTGCAGTGGGTGGTGTATCTGAGTCGGCTGGCGCAGGGCAAGGCCGCGACCGTGGAGGCGCGGCGGTCCTACCTGGCGTTGCTTCTTTTCAGCCGCTACGGAAAGCTCTGGGAGGAAGCCCTCGAGGGACTGCCGGCCACGGTGGAAACCAGGCTGTGGGATTCGCTGCGCCGGCGTCTCGCTGCCGCCGCGGACGAGGGCCGGGCCCTGCGTACCTGGCGTCGTGCGGTGGAGTTCTGCGGCGATGGCGAGCTGATCCAGGCCTACCGTGCCCTGATCGAGCTTCAGGCCACGCGCAGCGGCGTGGCGTCCCGCTACGCGGCTCGGATCGAGGCGTTGCTGGCGAAGACCGGGAAGGCAGTGCCCGAGAACATCGCGGGGCGCCTGGTGCGGGAAGCCACCCAGCGTTTGGCGGCCCAGCCGGAAGAGGCCCTGCGCCTGCTGAACCTTGCCGTCGCCCGTTACGGGAACACGGACTTCCCCGAAAAGAAGAGCATCGAGGCACTCCGGCTCAATGCCCTCAAGGCTCTGCCCCTGAACGACGTTCTGCAACGGTCGGCGCGTCGTTCTCCGCTGGACACGGTGGTGGCCTTCGGGAGGAGTTCCACGGCCGACGTACCGACCTACCTGAGCATGCGGCTGTACGTGGAAGCGGTCACGGCAGCGGTGGACGTTCCCCCCAGGATCGCCCGCTGCATACCGTTGCTGCAGGGTCCCGCACTGCTCGAGATGGGGGACTGGGCAGCAGCCGCGAAGGAACTGGCGCAACCCGGCAGGACGGTCCTCGGGGAACTCCCCCCCCTGGCCCTGGCCTCGGTCTACTACGCCCAGGCCCTGTGCCTGTCCCGGTACCGGAGCCAGGACCCCGCCGAGGCGTTGCGGGGACTGCGTGCCTGTCGCGACCAGGGGCTGATCCCCCCTGCACGCATCGGCCTGCCCATTGCCGCGATGCTGGCGGAGTATGCCCTGCTGCAGCGGGACCCCGGGATCGACCCGGCAGGGTACCTCTCGCCTGCCGCCGTCGCCGACAACAGCAGTCCGGAGGAGGGGCAACGGTACATTCTCATGGCGGCCGCACTGCAGTTGGAGTGCGGCAAACCCACGGCGGCGGCGGCCCTCCTGACCCAAGCCGCGGAGGACAACCGCGGCCGGCCTTCTCCGCGCCGGGACAAGGAAGAGACGGCCTGCCTCCATGCCCTGCTCCAGGTGATGCGCCAGGACGCGCCGGTGGACTCCTTGTCGGCTCTTCCCTTCTCCTCCCTGTCGCAATGGCATCTGCGCCTGCTGGCCGCGGTCCTGACGGCCACGACGGCACCCGTGCCGGATCGGATCTGGCTGCAGTTCACCGAGGCGGTCGAGGTCAAGGGGACGACCTTTGGCCCGGTGGGCGGAGATGCGGTGTACAGCGTGGTACTGGCCCGGGTCGGGGAACGCCTGGCCGCGCGGGACCCGGCCGCTGCGGCGGCCGCCCTGGATTGGAGCCTGTCTCAGCCCCATGCGGCCCTCTTCCCGTACTATGCCCGCCTGAGTTTCCTGCGTACGGGACTCGGGCGTCTGTGCGGCACGGCCCGGGGCGGCAGGGACCTGAGTGACACGATTGCGGCCGCCTCGTGCGCCAGCCGTATCGAGGAAGCCCTGGCTGCTGCCTACGTGGGGGAAAACGGACGGCAGCGGGCGAAGGAGGCCGCGCGAGGGGCGGCCGAGACGCGTTTCTGGTACGAATGGCTGGCGCTTGCGGACGCGGACGGCGCGGAACTGGCGGCGGGGGTGCAGCGTCTGAACGCTGTGACGGTTGCCGCCGCGGAGAGGCGGTTTGCGCGGGGAGTGGGGTCATGGTGCGCTCGCCGGGACGGTCCGGCGGCCGATCGGCAGGACTGAGGAAACAGGCCCGCGGGGGGCAGAATCCCCGGGTGTACGTAGCGCTTCGCGCAACTGGGGACCATGGACCATGGACCATGGACGATGGAC
>JAFGRS010000130.1 GCA_016935045.1 Lentisphaeria bacterium
ACCGGGCCGGCGCGGGGCGCCCACCCCGTTTTCCGGACACCGCCGAGGCTGGGACTGGCCGGAAAACGTCCCCGGACCGGGCCGGCGGGGGGCGCCCACCCCGTTTTCCGGACACCGCCGAGGCCGGGCCTGGCCGGAAAACGTCCCCGGACCGGGCCGACGCGGGGCGCCCACCCCCCGTTTTGCGGCGGATCAGGATGTCTGATCCTGAAACAGCTCCTGCGCCGTCCCCAGGGCTGTTTCAAGATCCGGTGAATCGGTTCCCGCCGCCGCTGCCCTTGCGGCAGTGGAGCGCCGATTCGGGGTGAAGGAGCGCGGCCGCGCCCCCTCCCCGCCCTCTGATCGGCGCTCCACCGGGACAAGCCCGGCGGCGGCGTTGGGATCCTGAAACAGCCCTGCACCGTCCCGTCGGGGCTTGCCGGGGGGCTCGATGACGGCTATGGTGCGGTGTTCACCGGTTGCTCCTGCGCTTTGAGCCCGAGGATTGTCCCGATCATGCCCGAAGACACGCCACGGATGGGTACGCTGTTTCCCTGTGCTCTTGCGGAGCCCTTCCTGGAGCGGCTTCCGGAGCTGCCGCCGCGCAGCGGCGACGCCTGGACGCGGCGCTACCGCGTCCTTACCGTCGGCATGAAGGCGATGGGAAGTGCGGGGGCCCTGGTCCTGCGCCGTCGACCGGATGCGGACGGAGGAGTACTGCTGGGCGTGGACTATGACCGCAGCGTCGTTGCCCGGCACGTGTGCGCGGTGCGGGTGGAAATGGTGTTCGGGCGCGAGGATCCGGTCACACCGCTGCGGTGGTCCCTGCACAGCGTCACCAGGGACCCTGACGGCAATCCCGACCCGCTGACGGAATACGCGCAGGATGCCGAGGTCACTGCGGATCACGTCGCCATCACGGCCCATGGCCGGACGCGCCGCATCCCCCGGCGGGGCCTGCCGGCGATCCCCAACTGGGGCCTCTTTGCGTCCCCGGGGGCATGGCCCGGACCGGGGTCCGCGGAGCGTCCCATTCTGTTGCTCGACGACATGGATCAGCCCAAGCCCGCCCGGCTCGCCTGCGCCGGAAAACAGCGCGTACTGCTCGGGGCCCAGCGCCTGGTGTCGGAGCGGGAGATCCCCCTGGAACGAGGCCGGGTCTGGCGTCCGGAGTGGGTCTGGAAAGGCGGCCGAGCGGCGGAGTTGACCCGTTATCATCTGACCGGTGACGGGGTAGTCCCCTATGTCTTCTACACCGACCCGGCCGCACGGGTGCTCTTTGCCGGCGCAGGCACGGAGGCCTATGCTCTCGAAGCAGAGTCCCCCAGCGCGGAAGGATAGACGGGACCATGGCGGCATGCCCCCACACCATTCCAGGCGCTCCGGCCCCAGGCCTGCCGCCGGATGCGGACCGAAGGAGGTTCCTGCAGCTCGGCGCCGGTGCGGCCGCGGGGCTCTGCCTGCGGCCGCTGTATGGGCAGGCCCGGAAGCCGGCCCCCGCCCGCCCCAACATCCTCTTCATCGTCTGCGACCAGCTCGGCATGGACGCGCTCTCCGGTCACGGCTGCCCGGACGTCAAGACCCCGAACATCGACCGGCTGATGGCCCGGGGATTGTCCTTCCAACTCGCCCACAGCCCCTCGCCGGTCTGCTCGCCGGCGAGGAGTTCCATGTTCACCGGGCGCATGCCGACCGAGACCGGCGTCGTGGTCAACGACCTGGCCATTCACCCGTCGTTGGCCATGATGGGCCCCTGGTTCCGCCAGGCCGGTTACGAGACCGTCTACTGCGGCAAGTGGCACCTTCCCCACGGCTACCCGGTGGCCATCGACGGCTTTCGTATCCTGCCGGTCGGGGGAGGCCAGGGAGACCTCTCCGATGCCCTTGTCTCCCGCTCCTGCGAGGCGTTCCTCAACCAACGCTCGCGCACGGCCCCGTTCCTGCTGACCGCTTCGTTCATGCAGCCCCACGACATCTGCTACTGGGCCATCCACGGCCGCCACCTCGTTCCGTCCGAGCTGCCGTTCCCCGAAGTGCGGGGCCGTCTCCCGGCGCTTCCCCCCAACTACAACGTCCGCCCCAAGGCGCCCGAACGGCTCGACCGTTGCGCCTACACCGGTTTCAACGACGAACAATGGCAATTCTACATTTACACCTACTACCGCCAGGTGGAGATGCTCGATGCCGACGTCGGACGACTCCTCGACGCCCTCGAAGACACGGGCTACGCGGACTCGAGCCTGGTTGTCTTCACCGCCGATCACGGCGAGGGACGCGGACGTCACAACCACGTGCAGAAGTGGTACCCCTATCAGGAGGCGGTGAGCGTTCCCCTCATTGCCGCCTGGCCGGGGGCGATCCCCGAAGGCGCCAAGGACACGGCCCATCTGGTGTCCCATGTCGATATTCTGGCCACCCTGTGCTCGGCGGCGGACATCGAGGCGCCCCCGTCCTCCGTGGGCCGCAGCCTGCTGCCCGCGGCGCAGGGAAGCGCGACCGAGTGGCGCGAATTCCTGGTCTGCGACACGCACCGCGTAGGACGCACCGTGCGCACCGAGCGCTTCAAGTATGTCGTCTATGACCGGGATCCGGTGCAGCAGCTCTTCGACATGATCGAGGACCCCTGGGAGACGCGCAACCTGGCGGATGAGGCGCGCTACGCCGACACCATCCGCGAGCACCGCGGCATGCTGGCGGCCTGGAATCGGCAGCTGACTCCGGTCAAGGATGGGGAATTGACCTTCGGGCTCTGATGGCCCGGGCCAGCCGGCTCGGGCCCGAATCGGGCAGGGGCACGCCCGGGGGACACGTCGCCGGGAAAGGCCGGCCGCAACGCTGGAGAAGCCATGAATCGCGTTGCCCTTGCGTTGCTGGCGGGAAGCATCTCCCTCTGGCTGATCCCCCCTGCCGGCGCCCAGGTCCGGGTGCTCAACCCGGGCTTCGAAGCGGACCGGTTCAGCCTTTGGCCGGGCACCGCCGACGCCAACGGCAAGGCCATCGACGGCTGGAGCTACCAGGGCAACGTCGGCATCAATCCCATCCAGCCGTCTCCGAACAGCCGGCCCGGGCAGGACCCCGCGCCCTTCTTCGACAATGGCGGATGCCCCGAAGGCAGGCAGGTCCTCTTCATGCAGAACCAGGCCTCGCTGCGCCAGGACGTCGACGGCTTCGTGAAGGGCACCCGGTACCGCATCGTCTTCCGGGAAAACGCCCGGCACAACAACGCCCCGGAGCGGAACCCGAGGTTGCGCGTCGGCCTCGGGGGCGAAATCCTCGTCTCGGAGCATGATGTTCAGCCCGTCGGTGAGATCGGGATACGCGAGATGCCCTTTGCCCGGGTGGAGAGCGCCGTGTTCACGGCCCCCGGGGATGGTGCCTTTGCCCTGGTCTTCGAGACCACGTTCGCCGACCGTGTGGCGGTGCTCCTCGATGACATCCGCATCGAGGTCGTGACGGGACTGGAGGACGCCGAACCCGAGCGCGGCAAGTCCCCCGGGAGATGATCCCTGCCAAGGGACCTGCCGGCCGCGCGGTTGCGAATGGATGTCCAGCCGGGCAGTGGCACAAGGACAAGGCGCCGGAAAGGAAAGTCCGATGCAAAGGAGAATGGCGATGCGTACGCGGATGGCGGCAACCGGAGCCCGGGCTGCGGCCCTCGCGCTCCTGCTCTGTGGGGCCCTCCTCGCGGCCGGACCCCGACCGCCGGCGGAGGCGGCCATCCGGGCGCAGGTCGAGAAAATCAACCTCGCCTGGAAGTCCGACGCCGGGGTCGAGATCATTCGCCCCGTCCTCTCGGACGCCTACTGCGCAGCCATCCCCCATCCCCGCGAGCCCGGTGCGTGGATCACGCTGGACAAGGAGGGATTCTGCAACGCCTTCGGCCGCATGCTGCGGGAGAACCGTCCCCGGAAGCACGTCCGGCAGACGACCCGGGTCACGGTCCGGGGCGGGATTGCCTTCGAGAACGGCCTCTCCGTACACGTCACCGACACCGGGACCAAGACCGACCGCATCCTCAACGTCTGGCGCCTCGAAGGCGATACCTGGCGTCTCCTGCTCTCCTCCTACGTGGCGGATGTCGAGGAAGCCATGAAGGGGCCCTGACCCCAGGCGCACGGCATCTCCCGCCGTCCTGGAGTCCGCCTGCTCGGGCGTCCCGATCTCGTGTGCAGGCATTCTCCACGCGGGATGGCAATGCCTCAATGGGAGCGGGAAGAGTTCGGAAAGCGGCTCAGCAGGAGCCCTTCGACGGAGGCATGGCGCGGGATGTGAGGGCCGCATTCGTCAGCTCGCCCGACAGGCAGTATGTTTGGGCCGGTTCGACGAGCCCTCCCCGGAGGGCAACAACAAGCACAGGAGAAACCCGGATGCACGCTTCACGCCCCCATGTCCTCCCCGCCCTGCTGGCCCTGTGTTGCCTATCCCTGCTCGCGCTGCTGTCTGCCATGTCGGCGCCCGCGGCGGAGACCGCCGGCGAGTGGAAGGCGTTGTTCGACGGGACTTCGCTGGATGCCTGGACCTGCAAGCCGGGCGGTTGGACCATCGAGGACGGGGCCGTCGCGCTGCAGCCCAAGGGCGGCTATCTCTGGAGCAAGGAACGCTTCGGGGACTTCGTGCTCGACCTCGAGTTCAAGGTGGACTCGGGGACCAACAGCGGCATCTTCA
Organism: Lentisphaeria bacterium; assembly: GCA_016935045.1. Lineage (GTDB taxonomy): Bacteria > Verrucomicrobiota > Lentisphaeria > Oligosphaerales > JAFGRS01 > JAFGRS01. Next base: position 4,645 of record JAFGRS010000130.1, read on the forward strand.
TCCGCACCGACCGGACCAACGACCCCGTGCAGACCGGCATCGAGGTGCAGGTGTTCGATTCCCACGGCAAGCCCACGGGCAACAAGCACATGTGCGGCGCGATCTACGACTGCCTCTCCCCGAGCGCCAATCCCATGAAGCCCGCGGGGGAATGGAATCACATGGTCATCACCTGCCAGGCCAATGTCATCCGGATTGTCCTCAACGAGACGCCGATCATCGACATGGACCTGGACCAGTGGACGACACCCAACCAGAACCCCGACGGCAGCAAGAACAAGTTCAAGACCGCCTACAAGGACATGCCGCGCGCCGGACACATCGGCTTTCAGGATCACGGCAAGCCGGTCTGGTACCGGAATATCCGCATCCGGCCCCTGTAGGACCCACGAACCCGACCGGGGCGGCGGGGCATCGCGGGCTCCAGGGCGGAAGGCGCTCTCTCGCAGAACCTGAGCTTTGCCGAAGGTCGAGCGGCGAGCCCCGCCTTGTCCCAATGCGGGAGGCGCTCTCTCGCAGAACCTGAGCTTTGCCGAAGGTCGAGCGCGATTCCACCGCGCGGCGGGACACCTTCAGGACGTCACTCCTCCAAGTGGATGTCGACGCCACAGAGAACAGCCGAACCTACGCCCTTGACCTCCAGCGCCAGCGTCTCCCCGGCCCGAACGCGGAAGGGGCGGGCCACGGGCCGCCACGGACCTCCGCCGGCGGCGGCAACATCGAGACCCCGTTCGACCGTCTCCCCCTGCAGCGTCACGTCGACTGCCGCGGGGACCCCCTGCCGGTCGCCGGGGTCGCAGAAGTGCAACGTCACGCGATATGCCTGCTCGCGGTCGGTTGCATCGCCGAGGTGGACATCGAGTCGGATGGGGGGCCGGAGTCCGCAGGCGTAGAGCCAGGGGCAGTCCGTGCC
>JAFGRS010000131.1 GCA_016935045.1 Lentisphaeria bacterium
ACTGGAGGGCGACGCTCCGCGGAGCCGTTCCCTGCGTGCCGCCCGGGGACCGTGCGGCCTACTGGAGGGCGACGCTCCGCGGAGCCGATCCCTCGGGACGATTACGCCCGATCCGGCAACCCGAAAGCGAGATGGAGAAAACACCGTGGACAGCGAACGCACGACCATGACCCGACGCAGCTTCCTGACCAGGACCGCGACCCTCACGGCCGCGGCGGGCGTGGTGCCTCGACACGTGCTCGGGCAGGGGCAGATTCCCCCCAGTGACCGGCTCCACGTGGCCGGGATCGGGGTCGGGGGCATGGGGTTCCACGACCTGCGCAATCTCGCGGCCCTGGGCTGCGACATCGTGGCTCTCTGCGACGTTGACCGGGCCCACGCCGCCAAGGCCTTCAAGGAATTCCCCCGGGCCACGGTGCACACGGACTTCCGCACCATGCTCGACACCCAGAAGGACATCGATGCCGTGGTGGTCGCCACCCCCGACCACCTCCATGCGGCCGCCGCGGTGGCCGCCATGAAACACGGCAAACACGTCTATTGCGAGAAACCCCTCGCACACTCCGTCCACGAAGTGCGGGAGATGAAACGGGTCGCCGCCGAAAGCGGGGTCGCGACCCAGATGGGCAACCAGGGCCAGGCGTCCGAGGGCGCCCGAGTGGTCGCCGAAATGATCGCCGCGGACGCCATCGGCAAGCTGACGGAAGTCCATGCCTGGTCCAACCGGAAACCCGACATCTGCGCCCGCGGTCAGCGGCGACCCGCCGAGGCCCCGCCCGTGCCGGAGACCCTCACCTGGGACCTTTGGCTGGGGCCGGCCCGAGAACGCCCCTACCACCCCTGCTACCTGCCCTTCCGCTGGCGGGGCTGGTGGGACTTCGGCACTGGCGTGCTCGGGGACATCGGCTGCCACCAGCTTTCCGCCATCTTCAGGGCGCTGCGCCTGGGCCACCCCGCGTCGGTCGAGGCCTGCTCGACCAACTGGCAGCAGGGACCCGAGGTCGCGGACGAATCCGCTCCCCTGGCTTCCGTCGTCCGCTTCCGCTTCGCGCCGTCCGCCCATCACGGTCCGGTGACGATCACGTGGTATGACGGCGGCATGCAGCCTCCCAGACCCGAGGAATTGGAACCCGGCCGTGACTTCGCGGCGGGAGACGGCATCCTCTATGTCGGCGACAAGGGCAAGATGCTCGGCCATCGCCTCATCCCCGAGAGCCGTATGAACGAATTCGGACGTCCCGAACGCGTGCTTCCCCGGTCGCCCGGCCACTACGAGGAATGGCTCCAGGCCTGCAAGGGAGGCCCCCCCGCCGGCGCCAACATGGTGGACCATGCCGCCCACCTCACCGAAGTCGTCCTCCTCGGCAATGTCGCCATCCGGATGAACGCCAGACTCGCCTGGGACGGCGCAGCCGGGCAGTTCACGGACTGTCCCGAGGCCAATGCCCTCCTCAACCCGCCCTACCGCTCGGGGTGGACCCTCTGAGGCTATGCAAACGACAGCCGTGAAGGAAGAACCGGAGCGGCTGCGTCCCGCGGCCCTGCCCGGACGGTCGGGGACCGCCAGCCCTACGGCCCGATCCCCTGGGCCTCACCATGTGGATCGCGGGGCGCGCGCAGGTGAAACGCCCCGAGGAGATGCGCTGGAGCCCGTCGCCTGCCTGTGCGTCGCACCTGCCTGCGTCGCGGACGCGACAGGCAGGCGCAGGCAGGTCCTCGGCGGTATGCTGAACCAACGCAGGTACGGCGGAGCACGACCGACGCCGGCGGGAACGCTGCGGGAATGGGCGTTGACCGTGAGCGGACGATCAGGACCGGCGGAAGAGGCCGGACAGCCAGCCCCGCTTGGCCCGGCCGGATGACTGTACAGCCTGCATCAGGGCGTCCATGCCGTCCCCGTCCGCAGGGCCCAGCCTTTCCCGGATGCGGCCCAGGGCCACCGAGAGCTGCTCGATGGATTTGGGATCGGAAGCCTGCAGTGCGCGGCGACAGGGCCCGACCTGGAATCCCGTGAAGAGAGCCTTCACCGCCGCGGCCTGGGGTCTGCCGCTGCCGTCCGCATACACGCCGCAGGCCTGGGTGACGATCCGGAGCAGCTCGTCCGCGTTCCCGGCGAGAGGGAGCTTATCCCGCGCTTTCCGGGCCTTCTCGGTGATCGCGTCGGCAAAGAGGGCCTGCATGGTGCGGACGCTCTCCGGCGCGGGGGTCGAGATCGACTGCCACAGCCAATCGAGCTTCTCGGACAGGTCACTGAGGGACTTCGCCTCGGCCCCGGCGAGGATCCCTCCCCAGTCCGCCGTGGGCAGGCCGTCGAACATCCGCCGCGCGGCGTCGACGTTGGGCGGTTCGCTGCCGACACGGATTCCGTGCGATGAGATGGCGACCATACTCTTGCCCTCGACCAGCCACCCCCAGGTCTGGATCAGCTTCTGCTGCAGCGCGCTCACGCTGCCGCACGCAACCGCCTCCCGGTGGAAACCCTCGGCCCGGCGCAGGATCGCCCCGGAGATCTCCCCGCGGAGCTGCGTCAGCGAGGGCGGCGTCGGCCGCGGCAGCCCCTTCTCGATTTTCCCCAGCGCCAGGTCGAGGTCACGCAGCGACTTCGCGTCGGAGATCTCCAGTGCCTGGCGGCATGCGGCCGGGTCGAGGGCGTCAAACAGGGCCTTGGCCACGGTCTTCAACGGCGTGCCAATACCGTTGACCTGCACCCCGCAGGCCGAGGTGAGCGCCTTCTGCAGCTCGGCGGCGTTCCGGGAGTCCGCCAGCTCCCCGGCCCGCCCGCCCATGCGGCCGACCAACTGCTCGTCGGTCCGCCTGCGCAGGTCGGTGAGGGAGGCAGGTCGCGGCGGCCCCACGGCCGCGGCAATCCGTTCGAGGGCGGTTGCCAAGGCACTGAGGCCGTCGACATCGGCCGCTTCGAGCAGCGCTTGGCAACGCGCCGCGTCGATCCCTTCGAAGAGTTGTCGGGCTGCCGCCGCATTCACCGTGCCCCTGCCGTTTCCGTCGATTCCGCACGCGGAGGTGATCAGCTCACCCAGTTCGCTGACGTCCTGCACGGCCCCCAGCGTGGCCACTGCCGACTGCGCCGTAGCCCTCTGCCGGTCCATGGCCAGCCCGATCAAGCCGGTGAGGGCAGCCGGTGTCGGCTTTGGGCCGTCACTCGCCAGTTGGTTCAGCACCTTGAGAAGCTGTGCGACCGACGTGCTGCTCGATGCCTCCAGTGCGGGTCCGAAGCGGGTCGGGTCCATCCCCTCGAACAACGCCAGGAACGCTTCACGAACCGGGTGTCCGCTCCCGTCGGAGCAGGTCCCGCATGCGGCGGTGAGCCGCGAGCGAAGCGCCTCCGCGTCGGGCGACTCGAGCACATCGGCGCGTGCCCCGACGGCCCTGGTCACGAGTACCGAAGAGGCCAGCTGCTCGAGATCGGACAGACTGGCAGGCACACGCCCAGCCATCTTCGTCGCGATGGTCCCCAGGATACGCACGAGGTCATTCAGCTTCGTCGTCTCCGAACCCTCGAGCACCCCCGCATGGCTGGCGGCATCCAGCTCGCCGAAGAAGCGTTCGGCCGCCTCGATCTTCACCATCCCATACCCCGTACTGCCCATCCCGCAGGCCGTGGTGATCGCCTCGCAAAGGGCCCTCGCGTCCCGAGCAAGGGGGGGCCGCCGGGACGTCGACGCGGGCGCCGCCGCGGGGGGTGCGGAAACCGGCGCCGTCACGGGTACGGGGGGAGGCGGCGCAACGGCCGGCGCGGGGGCCTGCGCCGCCGTACCGATCCCCGCTTCTCCGGGCCCACCCAGAATCCGCTGCAGGGTGTCGACAGTGCCATCGAGGTGTTCCTGCAGGGGCGGAGTCAGGGCGTCGAGCCAGTGTTGGCTGCTGAGGTAGTACTCCATGGCACCCGAAGGAGGCACGTCTTCGATACGGAACGGCACCAGGACAAGCCCGTGGTGAATCGCGCGTTCGACTTCGCGGCGGCATTGGGTCGAGTTGTCCGCACTGGAAGAGAAGATCAGGACCATGACGCGGCAGCGGCTGATCCCGTCGATGATCGCCTCGGCCCACTCCTTGCCCGGCAGGATGTCCCGTGGCGCGATCCAGCAGCGGATCCGGTTGCGTTCGAGGGTCGCGCACAGCGCGTCGGCGGTCGGCTTGTCGACATGGGAATAACTGATGAAGACGTCGTACGCGGCCACCCGCCCTCCGGGGATCTTCAGAGACCGCCCGCAACCCGGACACTTCGCCTGCGTCCCGGCATGCTCGTGGCTGATCGTCAGTCGCTTGCCGCACTCGCAGGTCACGAGAATGGACATGGGCTTCCTCCTGTCAGGTCCCGGCCAGAGACATGGTACCCGCGTTCGGGAAAGACGACTCCATGTTGGGTCGGGTCCGTTCCCACCCTGCAGGCCCGGCATTTCTGCGGCTGGGCCGCCCGTCCTGAAGCACCGCATCGAAGGAGACCCTAGCGTCGTTTCCGGATCGAGTCAACGCAGCGGGGAAACGTATCTCGCCGAGCCCCGGCTCCCAGGGGCGCATACAGGAAGAGACTTGGCGCGACGTGTTTGCGTGGCGTAGAGCCTCCGTGCCCCCCGCCTTTCCCTTTGCAGCTCACCGGCAGGGGGCACGGAGGACAGAACGATGTCACATGCCGGCCGAGAACCAAAGTCTGGGTCGCCTCGCTCCACACGAGCGGGTCCCGAAGAGCCCCTGCATGAGATGCGCGCGCATCAGAACATTGACCGGAAACGGGAAGCGATCCGCACCCTGCGTGAAGCGGCGGTCGCAGACCCAACCGGCTCCCGGGCACGGCGGTTTCAAGAAACCACCCTGCAATCTCCCGGAGACGGGTTGCGCAACGATCTGGCGACGCTAGATTTGTGCTTTTGCACCAGGGGCCTGCTCCGGACGCGGCCGGGCATGTCGTGCCATGCCGGCGACCGGACGTCCTGGCCACGTGGACGGACAGCACGGACTGACGGGATCGATGCGGTACCGGGACATCTGCATTGAGGCGGTGAGCTACGTTCTTCCGGAACGTTGTGTGACCAGTGCCGCGATCGAGCGTCTGCTCAAGCCGCTCTACGATCGTCTGGGGCTGCCGGAGGGTCGCCTCGAGCTGATGACGGGCATTGCCGAGCGGCGGTTCTGGCCTCCGGGAACGGTTCCCAGCGAGGTGAGCGCCGCGGCGGGAGCGCGGGCGCTGGCCCAGGCGGGCATCCGGTCGGAGGAGGTCGGCTGCCTGCTGCACTGCTCGGTGTCGCGGGACTTCCTGGAGCCGGCGACCGCGACGGCGGTGCATCGCTTGCTGAAGCTGCCGGCTCAGGCCCTCAACTTCGACATCTCCAATGCCTGCCTTGGGGTCCTGACCGGGATGATGATGCTGGCCAACATGATCCAGCTCGGCCAGGTGGAGACGGGAGTGGTGGTTGCGGGTGAGCACGCGGAGCCGTTGGTCGAGGGCACCATCGCCGCCTTGAACGCGGATACGACCCTGACCCGGCGGACCATCAAGGACCAGATCGCCAGCCTGACCATCGGCTCGGCCGCCACGGCCGTGGTCCTGCGGCACGCCCGCGGCAGCCGCGCGGGACACCGCCTCCTCGGCGTGGCCCACCTGGCCGACACCGAGCAGAACCACCTCTGCCAGGGAGGAAGCAACGCCGGCATGCAGGACAGCCTCGGCCGCCCCATCATGGTGACCAACTCCCAGGAACTCCTGCAGCGCGGCGTCGACGTCGCGGCACGCACGTGGCGGGCCTGCAAGAAGGCCCTGCGATGGACGAACCGGACGCCCGACGTGATCTGCACCCACCAGGTGGGACGCTCTCACCGGATGACCCTCTTCGATCGCCTCGGACTCGATCTGCAGAGGGACTACTCGACCTTCGAACGCCTGGGGAACTGCGGTGCCGCGTCGCTGCCGGTCACCCTGGCGATGGCGGAAGAGGCGGGAAGGGTGCGTACCGGGGACCGGGTGGCCCTGCTCGGGATCGGCAGCGGCATCAACTGCGCCATGTTCGGGGTCGAGTGGTAGTACCCCGCACGGTCTCCGGGCGGGATGCCCGCGAGGACGCGGGCGCTCCAGTACGCCGCACGGTCTCCGGGCGGGATGCCGTGCCCTTCGGCGGCCGGGGACCGTCCGCCCTACTGGTGCGCCGTCGCACGCCGCCCATCATCATGTCATGCAGCCCGGGGTTTTCCCGGTTTGACCCGCCTCTGGCCGGGGACTACAGTCCATCCGGTAGGCCACCGGGTTCGGAAGTGTAGTGTTGCGTGGCGACCCGGGGCCGCCGATGGCACGTGCGCCGAGGGGGCTGGAGTCTATGGACCGCGATCCTGAGCTGTTGTACCGTCAGCGTCTCACCCGTTACCTCACGGCCCTGCGCAACGAGAAGCCGGACCGTGTGCCCATACGCCCCTTCGTGGCGGAGTTCACGGCCAAGTACGCCGGCTTCACCAACCAGGAGGTCACGCTCGACTACGCCAAGGCCTTCGAGGCGGTCTGCCGCTGCGCTGCCGATTTCGACTGGGACGCCATGGTGCCGAACATGGTCTACGTGTGGACCGGTCTCACGGAAGCCATCGGCCTGAAGTACTATGCGACCCCCGGGGTGCAGGCGCCGCCCGAGTCCGGTTTCCAGTACCTCGAACCGCCGGAAGAAGACGCCTTCATGAAGGCGGACGAGTACGACGCGCTGATCGACGATCCCACCGCCTTCCTCTACAATGTCTGGCTGCCGCGGGTGTCCCGGGACGTCGTGGCGCCGGGCACCCCGAGCACCTACCGTCACAGCCTGGCCCTGGTCAAGGGCGGCATGGCCATGCTGCAGTACTTCACCGCCTTCGGGCCCCAGTGTGCCCGGCTGCGGAGCGAATTCGGAATGCCGGGGGCCATCGCCGGCATCCTGAAGGCGCCGCTGGACATTCTGGCCGACAAGCTGCGGGGCTACGTGGGTCTGACCATGGACCTGATGAGCCGGCCGGCGAAGGTCCTCGAAGCCTGCGAGGCCCTGCAGCCCCATCTGGCGAACGTGGCCCTGGGCTCCGCCGATCCCCTGCGGCAGTTGCCGGTGGGGTTCTGGATGCATCGGGGGTGCGTTCCCTTTGTGACGCCGGAGCACTTCGACCGCATCTATTGGCCGACGCTGAAGCCCATCATCCTCGAACTGTGGCGGAACGGGCACCAGACCCTGTTCTACGCCGAGGGCGACTGGAACGCCCACCTCGATGCCTTCCGCGAACTGCCCCCGCGCAGCATCGTCTACCACGTGGACAGGGGCGATCTCTTCGATGCCCACCGGCGCATCGGCGACCGCTTCTGCCTGAGCGGGGGCGTCCCCAACTTCACCCTCTGGCACGCCGAGCCGGAGGAGGTCCGCCAGCTCTGCCGCAGGATCCTCACCGAGGTTGCCGCCGAGGGCGGTTACGTGATGGACGCGGGCGCCATCATGCAGGACGACACGCGCACCGAGAATCTGCGCGCCCTGACCGCCGCGGTGCACGAGTTCGGGGTCTATGGCCCCACGGAAGCCATGACCCTGCGGGACCCCGAGGCGCCGGCCTTCGAACCCCACGAGTACGCGGTCGCCGGGGGCCTGCCGGCGCGTCCCGGGCGCGGCACGCCCCCCGGACAGTGCATCCCCTGGGCGCGGAAGCGTCCCGAAGTGGGTCCCATTCCGGGCAGCGAAGAGGTCATGGAGCAGGTCTGGAGGAACGTGGACAGCCTGGGCAACCTGTTCATCTGGCAATGCCTGCTGTCCTTCTGATGCGCCTGGCCGTCCTTGCCGACACGCACCTGCCGGACTGCGACCGCAGCAGTCAGGAGGCGGCATTGCGTTGGGCCCTCGGTCAGGCGGTCTGCCTGGGTGCGGACGGGATTGCCTTGGCGGGGGACCTGACGGCGGCGGGAGAGCCGGGGTCGATGGCACGGCTTGTGGGCGCCCTGGAAGGCGCTCGCGCACCCTTCGTACTCACTCCCGGCAACGCCGACCTGCGGACCCCCTCCCATGCCGCGACCCATCGGGCGCGCCTCTCCCAGCCTGCGGCGCAACTCTGCGGTGATATTCTCGTGGCCGGCCTGGACAGTGCCGACGGCGGGGTATCTGCACCGGAGAAGGTGCGGCTGGAAGGGCTCCTTCGCCGGCAGCGTCCGGAAGGGGTTGTTCTGGTCACCCATTGGCCTCCCGGCGAGTGGCCCTCGCAGGACGTCGAGTGGCTGGCCGGGATCTGCGCGCGATTCCCGCTGGAGCTGCTGGTCGCGGGGCACAAGCACCGGGACGAGGAAGGCCTCTTCGGCAGTGTGCCCCTGCACCTGGTGCGCGGACTGGATCCGGAAAAGGCTCAGGGGGGCTCGCCGGCCCTGGCGATGTTCGTCCGGGAGGGGACCCGGTGGCGGCGCCGGGACTGCTCCTGGCCGGAGTGCGATCCCCGCACCTGGGACCGGATCGAGCGCGAAGGTCTGTGGCGCTGCCTGGGCATCTCCGCCATGGGTCGCACGCTCGAAGACACCGCGGCCGCGGCCGCCCTGCGGATCCCGGTGCTCGAAGTACGCGCTTCCGATGCCGCGACCGTGCCCGCCTCCGCATTGGCAACAGCCGTCGCCGCATGGCGGTCCGCCGGCGGCAGGGTCCTCTCGTGCCACCTGCCGGACCTGCGCTGGGACGAAGCGCGGGGGGCAGTGGCAGGCACAGGGGCGCTCCGGGACGCAGTCAGCCTGGCGCTGCGGCTGGGGGTCGATGCGGTCACCGTTCACGTCCCCCGGGCAACGGTTGCGGCCATGGCCAGCCCCGGCGCCACAGCCTGGTGCGCCATGGCGGAGGCATTCGGGGGGCTCCTCGGTCCCCTCGAGTCGGCCGGGGTACGGATCGGGGTCGAAAACCTGCACCGCTCCCGCGGGGAGCCGGCGGATGAACGGCGTGGATTCGGCTGCATCCCGCCGGAATGCCAAGCCTGGATCCGGGTCCTGGCCGGCCGCCTGCCGGGAACGCGGGTGGGGTTGCTTCTGGACATCGGTCACGCCCGCAACAACCAGCCTCTGGCGGCCGTGTGGACACTCGGACGTTGGCTGGCTCAGACCGGCAGTGAGGTCGTCGGCTGCCACCTCCATCAGGTGACGGCCCAGGGGAACCACCAGCCTCTGCACGACCCCTTTGGCCCAACGGTCTCCCTGGGCTCTCTGTTCTGGGGCTGGCGCTCGGGAACACTGGCGCACGGGCCCCTGTTTCTCGAGATCCGACCGGAATCCGCCACGGGCTCGTGGCTGGCGTTGCGACGGTTCCTGGAGACCCCGGAGACGGGCGCTGCAACGAACGGCCGCGGCCTCTCTGCCGCCTTCCAAAGCCGGGAAAGCGATGCGTGAACCATGTGTGGAGGCGGGAGACACAGCCACCCCCACGCGAGGCCCCGCCGGTGCCCGCGCCGGCGCCACGCCACGCGCCGACGGCCACCATCGCAACCTGAAACTCGCCGCACGGGCCAGGCAGGACGCCCCTCCCACCCGCGCGACCGCCAATCCCTGCCGCCGGCCGTTCGTCCCAACCACATGCCACGTGGCGGTCATTGCGCGCCGAACCGACAACTGTCCGGCGTCCCGCCGCGAGGCCGCGTCCGTTGTGCTGTTCGAGCCCTGCGAGGGAGTGTGCTGCCGATGCGTGAGAAGCTCGTTGTCCTGGTGCTGATCTGGGGTCTGCTGTTGCCCTTGGGGCAGGCCTGTGCCCAGGAGCCGGCGGCCCGGGAGCCGGACGGCCGTGCAGCCGCGGTCCCGGCGGCGGGTGTGCATGACCTCGAATCCGCGCTGGCTCCCTTCCAGGCTCTCGACTGGCGGCCCGCCAACGCGGTCGAGCGGACCCTGGTTCCCTACGCCATGCTCCAGTTGCGCAAGGCGCGACTGGCCGAGGGAAAAGCGTACCTCTACCAGGGGTCAAGTGCCGCCGCCTCCTTCGTCCGGCAGGGGTTGGCCGCCCTGTCCATGATCCCGGCCGGCAAGCCATACCAGGCCCGTCCGGGCAAGCTGACCGAGGCGGCCTATCTCTCCTGCAACGACCGTACCGCGCAGCCGTACTACGTCTACCTGCCCCGGGCCTACGATCCGGCGAAGAAGTGGCCCATGCTGGTATTCCTGCACGGCTACGTGCCCAGCATCTCGGTGCTGGACCCCTGGATCCTCGGGGAGGACTCCTACGAGACGGCGGACCGCAACGGCTTCATCCTGTTGACTCCCTACGGCCGTCGGAACACGGACTTCCAGGGGGTCGGCGAGGTGGACGTGTTCGAGGCGACGCGGGAGGCGGTGGCGCTGTATTCGGTGGATCCCGAGCGCATTCATCTGACCGGGGTGTCCATGGGCGGGGCGGGCTGTTATTACATCGGTCTGCGCCGTCCCGGTCTCTATGCGGCCTTCACGGCCATGGACGCGCAGTCCGACATGCACACCTGGTGGCCGCTGATCCTCAGGGACTGGCCCGCCGACCGTGCCGATCTCCTTCCCTTCCGACGCTGGCTGGTGGAATGGGACAACCCCGTCGACCTGGCCATGAATGCCCGCAACCAACGCTTCTTCATCCTGCACGGCGAAAACGACCCCCTCGTCTCGGCGGAACAGTCCCGCACCTTCGTCAAACTCGTCCGCGACCTCGGGGTGACAATCGACTACTACGAAGTGCCCGACGCGGGACACTACATCTACTGGGAACCCGAGATCTTCGAGAAGGCCTGGAGCTGGCATCGCCCGCTGCACCTCGAACGCAGCCCGAGGCGGGTCACCTTCAAGACCTTCAGCCTCGAGTACGACCGTGCCTTCTGGTGCCGCATCGGGGACTTCATCGAGTGGGGCGTGCCGGCGGTCGTGGACGTGTCCGTGAGCGAGGACGGCGCGGCCGTGACGGCGCAGACCACCAACGTGCGCACCCTCGTGCTGGACGCCCGCACCGCTCCCGTCCGCACCGGGGACATGCCTCGGGCCACCGTCAACGGCAAGACGGCCGAAACGGCCCGGGACCCGTCCGGCAACGTCGTGCTCACCTGCGGCCCGGCAGCGGCGCCGGCGCCGGCCTGGCCGCCACGCAAGCGCCGTGGGCTGTGCGGGCCGGTGGAAGAGGCCTTCGACACGGCCTTCGTGGTGGTCCAGGGCACGTCGGGAACGGCCGCGCAGTCCGAAGCCTTGCGCGCGATGTCGGAACGTTGGCTGGACGAGTGGGACCGCTTTGCCGACGGCAGGCCCCCCCTGCTTCTCGATTCCCAGGTGACGGACGCGGTGCTGGCCGGGCACAACCTCGTTCTCTTCGGCACTCCCGAGACCAATGGCCTGCTGGCGCGCCTGCACGATCGGTTGCCCATCCGCATCGGCGACCACCGTTTCGAGGTCGCGGGTCGGGTCTACGAGGGTGCCGATCTGGGCCTGGTGTTCTGCTATCCCAATCCCCTGAACCCCGAGCGCTACGTGGTGGTGTACTCGGGAGAGTTGTACGGCGAACGCTGCGGCGTCAACCACAAGCATGACCTCATCCCGGATTTCCTCGTCTTCAACACCCGTGCGTTCAGTTTCGACGACACCAACCAGCACGAGGTGGCAGGGTTCTTCGACCTGAACTGGAACCTGAGTCCCAAACTGACCTGGGTGCGGGAACATCCCTGACTGTGCCCGGGAGTTCCCTGTAGGGCGGATGATCCCCAGCCGCCACTCTGCCGTAGGGCTGGCGGTCCCCGACGGCCTCGGTTCCGGGCATGCCGCCCGGGGACCGTGCGGCGTACTGGGGATGGGCATGCCTCCCGGGGACCGTGCGGCGTACTGGGGATAGGCATGCCGCC
>JAFGRS010000132.1 GCA_016935045.1 Lentisphaeria bacterium
GCCAGGCAGCCGTTGACGATTCCCATGCGCGATGGCGCCGGCCTCGCGGCGGACCTCTACCTTCCTGCCGAGTACTCGTCCGACACGGTTCCGGGCGGCCTCCCGGTGATCCTGGTTTGCACCCCCTACGACAAGAGCCGGCCGAGCTGCGTCGATGCCTGGCGGGAGTGTTTTCTCCGCAACGGGTACGCTTTTGTGGTCGAGGACATGCGCGGGTTCTACGCCTCCGCGTCTGCCGGGCGGGGCGCGTCGAGGCACTACGACGGCTACGACACCATCGAGTGGCTCGCCGGGCAACCCTGGTGCAACGGCAAGGTGGGCATGCTCGGGTACTCGCACCTGGGATCGGCGCAATACGAGGCGGCCGTCACCTCTCCCCCCCACCTGGCCTGCGCCATCCCTGCCCAGGCGCCAGGAAACTACTATACCGACGCCTACTACCCCCCCCTTTTCCGCAAGGCCGACATGGAGACTCTCCTGCGCGGGACCTTCAGCGCCCGCACCCGGCAGCTCCTGCAACGACGCAGCCGCGGCCGGGAGACCAACCCCATCCCCGACTTCAATACCCCCATGCTGCACAGCGCGGGTTGGTTCGACTTCTACAAGGAAGGTGCCATCGAGATGTTCCGCGCCTGCCGGCAGCACGGCGGCCCCGGAGCGCGCGGCAACCAGAGGCTGCTCATCGGGCCGTGGGGACACGGTATCCTCCAGGAGGAAGCTCCGGGGAAGCCCCTCGAACTCTCCGGCGGATTGGCCTATCCCCCCAACAGCAAACCGGACTGGGAGCACGACATCTGGCTGCCCTGGTTCGACCACTGGCTGAAGAGCATCGACACCGGCATCATGGCCCGGCCGGCCGTGCTCTACTACCTCATGGGGGATGCCGACGATCCCAAGGCGCCCGGCAACGCCTGGGTGGAGGCCGCCGATTTCCCGCCGCCCTCGACGGCGGCGCCCTACTACGCGCATTCCGACCACACGCTGCGCACCACTCCGCCGACGGCAGCCGCCGATTCGCTGGAGTATGCCTACGACCCTCGGGATCCGGTCCCCACCGTGGGACGCTTGCACGCACGCCTGCCGGTCAAGGGACCCCACGACCAGAGAGAGGTCGAGGGACGACCCGACGTACTGCTGTTTGCCACGCCCGCGCTCGATGCGCCGCTGACCGTCGTCGGTCAGGTCCGGGTGACCCTGTGGGCATCCTCGGATCGGACCGACACCGATTTCACCGCCAAGCTGACGGATGTCTACCCGGACGGTCGTTCGATGCTCGTCCTCGACAGCATCGTCAAGGGCCGCTACCGCAATACCTATCTCAAAGAAGAACTCCTCACTCCCGGGCAGGTGTATGAGTTCGGCATCGACCTGGGGTATATCGCCATCGTGCTGGCGCCGGGTCACCGCCTGCGCCTGGCGATATCGAGCAGCAACTTCGACCGCTTCGACATCAATCCGAATACCGGAGAGCCCTACGGAGACCATGCCGTCTCCCGGGAACTCCTGGCCCAGCGGCTGCGTGCGCAACCCCCACCGGGCGAACCGGAATACCACCGGACGCGCGTCGCCACCAACACCGTCTACCTCGACGCCGCCCACCCCACCCATGTCCTGCTGCCGATCCCAAAGCCCAATGGCAGAACCACACCCTGAAACCGCCGGGGAGAGGGGAAACCCACGGGACGAGGAAACCGACACGGTGGGGGAGAGGGGAAACGGACACATACCGACACAGGCGAGACGCCTGTTCCACACTCCCAATCCAACCGAGTTCTGTGGCCATAGGTGTTCCGGCGGCCATCCTGCGGCGGGAACTCAGCGGGCATCCAGGGGGAGCAGCACGTCTCCGGGTTCATCGCCGACACCGCAGTCCCGCAGTAGGGCCAGGTGGGGCATGAATTCGCCGACTTCGTAGAGGTTGTGGGCGTCGCTGCCGAAGGTCAGGGGGACGCCGCGACGGAGGCAGGCGTGGACCAGTTCCCGCGGTGGTTCGTTGGTGTGGTAGTTGATCTCTGCCGCCGTTCCGTTCTCGCGCAGGAGTCGGACCGTCGGCTCGACGATTCCGGGCGGGATGGGACGCCGGGCGCGGCGGAAGACGCGGAATGGATGGGCCAGCACCTGGAAACCGTGCCGCAGGAAGCGTTCGAGCAGACCCAGGAACGCATCGGCGGCCGCGGCGTCCGTGCATCGCGGGTCGGCAAGACAGGGTAGATGGTGCATGGCACCCACGCGGAAGGGCAGGAGGGGAACGTGTTCGGGCCGCAGGACGGGCCGGCCCCCGGCATCGCAGTCAATCTCGATGCCGCGGTGGTGCGGCAGCACTCCGGCGGCATCGAGAGCGTCGAGGTAGTTCTGCATCCGGCCGGCTGCGGGGTCCGCGGCGGCAATCCCCTCGCGGCAGCACCGGGTCCCGTACTCCTGGCGGCGGAAGTAGAGGTGTCCCGAGTGCTCGGTGAAACGCAGGTCGGCAAGGCCGAAGGCCCCGGCCAGGCGCTGGGTGAGGCCGATGTCCATGTTCTCCTGGCAATAGGCCAGGTGCGTGTGCACGTGCGTGTCGGCGAGGCGCAGGTGCGTCGGCAGTGCGAGCTGCTGACGCTCCACGCGCACCTCCCGGGCCGTGACGTCGACGACCAGGTACGCAAAGGGACTCTCGCACAGCGCCGGGGCCGCCAGGCAGGCCACTCCGTCCGCCATCACCCCCTCGAAGCCGCGGTGGTAATGGCCCCCGATGGCCGCCGACACGCCCTGCCTGCTCATGGCCAGGAGGACGTCGCCCGCGTTGACCAGGTTGTACGGACAGGGGTGGGCTCCCGGCGGGAACACCGGCACGTGATGCAGGGCCACGACGGGCCCGCCCCAACCGTCCGCGCGAACGGCTTCCAGGCGTTCGAGGTCGCGCATCTCCCGCCGCGCATTGTACCCCGGTTCCTCGGGATCCACGAAGGGCACCAGCCGCACGCCCGCCACGTCCAGCCACGCAGGCAGGCGCGGGAAGTGGCGAAAGAACTCCTCCGGGTCACCGTCGTGGTTGCCCGGCAGCGCCAGCCAGGGCATGGCGAGTCGGTCCAGGCTCTCCCGGAGGCGCGCCAGACCTTCCGCCGCCTGCGGCGACGTGCCGTCGTTGATCAGATCCCCGAGCACAACCGTCGCGTCGGGCTTGAGGAACCGGTTGAGCCGATGCACGAGCCGCAGCAGGAACAGATCGGCCAAGCCCCCGAGACGGGCCCCCACAGCCGCCTCCCGGTCGGCGATATGGTGCAGGTCACTCAGTACTGCCAGTCGCATGGGGCCATACCATAGACCGCCAGCACTCGACCGTCGCGGCTCCCCCGTCCGGAAAACAGGCCTGGGACGGGGAGCCGCCGGGTCGCCGTTTTCCGGCCGTGGGGGAGGCGTGGCCTGTCCGGAAAACAGGCC
>JAFGRS010000133.1 GCA_016935045.1 Lentisphaeria bacterium
GCAACAGGGCGCGCGACGAACTGGGAGTCGATGTCTGGCCCAGCGGCGAGGCGTTGATCGACGCCGGGATCGCTGACGTCATCTTCGTCTGTGTGCCCACGTACCTGCACGCGTCCCTGACCATTCGCGCGCTGCAGGCCGGCGCCCATGTCTTCTGCGAGAAGCCCATGGGGCTGAATCCGGAGGAATGCAGCGCCATGATCGAGGCGGCACGGCCCTCCGGCAAGCTCCTGACCATCGGTCAGGTCCTGCGCTTCTGGCCCGAGTACGTCTTCCTCAAACAGGCCGTGGATTCGGGACAGTACGGGCCCCTGCAGAGTCTGAGCCTGACGCGTGTGGGGGGCGTCTCGACGGGGTTCGAGGGCTGGTACCTGGACCACCGCCGGGGCGGCATGCAGATCTTCGACCGGCACATCCACGACACCGACATGGCCCTCTGGCTCCTGGGTCTTCCCACGGCCGTCCAGGCCTACGGCTTCGAGCGCGATGCGACCAGCAGGGGAGGCATCGTGCACTCCTTCACGCGCTACCATTACCCCGAGGTCGCGGTGCAGGCGGAGGGCAGCGCCGACATGCCCGCCGGGTTCCCCTTCACCATGAGCTACCTGGCCGTGTTCGAGCAGGCCGCCATCGAGTACAGCAACCGGAGCAAACCAACCCTCACCGTCTACGCCGGCGGCACGCCCTCCGCACCCGAGCTGCCGGCGCCCCTCGGTGGGGAACTGCAGAGCGGACTCAACGTCGCCTCCGCCAGCGGCTACTATCTCGAACAGGTCTACTTCTTCGACTGCATCCGCAACGGCACGGCGCCCCGGATCGTCACCCCCGAAAGCGCCCGGGAAACGGTCCGCGTGGTCACAGCCGAGATCGAGAGCGCCAGGGCCGGCGGCGCCCCCGTCCCGTGCGGCCGTCCCGTCACCGACCGGTCTGGAGAGGCGCCCCGGCGAACGACGGCGTGAGGGGCCTCCTCCGCCCCGGTCCAACGACCCATGGAACAGGAACAGCCCAACGCCAGGATCACGGTCAAGTTCTGGGGAACGCGAGGCACCTCGGCACCCTACAACGGTTGCTGCGCGTTCGGTTTCCACACCACCGCCGTGGAGGTGAACGGAAACCATGGGGACCCCATCTTCGTGGACATGGGGACCGGCCTCGGTCCCGCTTCCCATGCCGCCGTGGCGCGGGGTGTGCGGCGTTTCGTCGTCTTCCTGACCCACCTCCATCTCGACCACGTTGCCGGGGCCTGCGCCTTCGTCCCCCTCCATCGCCGCGACTGCTCGGTCACGGTGTACTCCTGCCATGCCGGGACCCGGGAGACGATCGCGCGTGTCCTCACCCCGCCCCTGTTCCCGCTCCATTTCGAGACCCTTCCGACGCGGCCGAGACTCGAAGAGTTGCCCGAGTCCGGGACGCTGGCCATCGAGGGCAACGGGCTCCGCGTCAGCTGGTGTCCCGCGGCCCACCCCCAGGGCGTCACCGCGCTGCGCTTCGAGGACGGCGCCAATGCCTTCGTCCTGGCCACCGACGTGGAACTGCGCCGCCGAGAGGAAAACCGCCGCCTCGAAGCCCTGCTGCGCGAACCCTACTCCGCTACACTCGCGGCCTTCGACGGCTACTTCTCGCAACGGCACGGCAACTACCGCCCAGGCTGGGGACACAGCACCTGGGAGGAGGCCGTCGCCTTGGCGCAACAGAACTCCGTGCAACAGGTGGTGATCACGCATCATCACCCTCGCTTCAGCGACGAGGATTTGGGAGCCCTGGAGGCCTCTGCCGGCGGCGTCCGCTGGGCTCGCGATGGGCAATGCTGGCAACTGTGCGGTGGCCATGCTGAGGAAACTTGAGGACACGGTGACATTCCGCCTGGTGCGGACGGTGGCTTCCGGCGGCATGGGGACGGTCTACGAAGCCCGGCAGATCGGTGCCGAGGGCTTCGAGAAGCGCGTCGCCATCAAGACCATCCTGACGGAGTTCTGCGACGACAGGCGCTTCGTGGAACTCTTCATCCAGGAGGCGAAACTGGTCGCGGACCTGGTGCACGAGAACATCGTGCAGATCTACCAGTTCGGACAGACGGCCGACGAGTACTACATCGTCATGGAGTACATCAACGGCCTGTCCCTGGCGGAGTTTACCCGGTTGCACATGATGACCGAGGAACGTGTCCCCGAACCGCTGGCTGTGTTCATCGCGAGCCGGATCGCCCGGGGGCTGGCCTACGCGCACTCCCGGGTGGACCGGTCGGGAACCCCCATGGGGATCGTGCACCGGGACGTCTGCCCCAACAACATCCTGGTGACGACGGAGGGGTTGCCCAAGCTGGGCGACTTCGGCATCGCCAAGGCCGCGAATCACTCGACCCGGGCCCGGGGCGGCAAGCGCATGTATATGTCGCCCGAACAGGCGGCCGGGGCAGCGCTGGATTTCCGCTCCGATATCTACTCCCTCGGACTCGTGCTCTTCGAACTGCTGGCCCTGCGCAGTGCCCGCGCGCGCTGGCATGAGGATGTGCACGAGGCGGCCATCGAGGGGCGCGTGGATTGGGATCTGCTCCCCGCCGAGGTCAGCTCCCGGCTGCGCGGAATTCTGCAGTGCATGCTGCAGACCGACCCTCTGCGACGGTATGGAAGCACGGACCAGCTCGCCTACGAGTTGGAATACACCATCTACCACGAGGGCTATGGCCCAACGGTGGTCACCCTCGAGAATTACCTGCGCGACCGCCTGCCGGGACTCTATGCCATGGGAGCGCCCCAGAGGCGTCGCGAGGCGCCCGGGGATACCATCGTGATCCCGACACGGATCGATATCACCTCGACCAAACCAAGCTGAACCGGCGACCGCCATCCTCGGCGAAATTCGGCTACGGCGGCTCGGCGCCGGTTGCGGGCGTGACGGTGCGGCAGGGGCATTCGCCCTATGCCGACGGATGAGCCCCGACCGGGACAATGACTGGGAGGAACGTACATGACGGTGTTCGTTTTCGTGGACATGGAAGGCATCAGTGGCATCAGCGGCAGTGACTTCGTAAAGACGGACGGGCGCCTGTACGCCACGGGTCGGCGGTACTACACGGAGGATCTGAACGCCTGCATCCGCGGCTGCTTCCGGGGCGGCGCCACGGCAGTGATCGCGAGGGACGGTCACGGCGGCGGCAACCAC
Organism: Lentisphaeria bacterium; assembly: GCA_016935045.1. Taxonomy (GTDB): domain Bacteria; phylum Verrucomicrobiota; class Lentisphaeria; order Oligosphaerales; family JAFGRS01; genus JAFGRS01. The sequence continues at coordinate 3,163 of JAFGRS010000133.1, forward strand.
GTGCTCTGGGAGGACCTGGACGGCCGGGCAACGCTGGTGCAGGGCCCCACGGGGACCGTGCGCCTGGCGGGCATCGAGGAGTGCCAGGCGCTGATCCTGCTGGGATACCACGCCATGGCAGGCACCCGCGGGGCCCTGCTGGAACACACCTACTCCAGCGCCTCCATCCAGAACATGTGGCTGAACGGCCGGCCCGTCGGCGAAGTGGGCATCGACGCCGCCATCGCCGGCGACTACGGCGTCCCCACGGTCCTCGTGACCGGTGACAACTACGTCTGCCGGGAAGCAAGAGAGTGGATCCCGGGCGTCATGACCTGCGAAGTGAAGCAGGGGCTCGGTTGTCAGGCCGCGCGACTCCTGCCTCGGGAGACCGCACGACGCATGATCGAAGATACCACCGCGGAAGCCGTCCGGCGCCACGCTGGAATCGAGCCCCTCCGGGTGGCCAGGCCCGTCACGATCCGCCGGGAAATGATCGAACGGGGAGCCGTACCGTCCCGGGCCGAGAGTGCCGCCTTCCACATCGTGGACGGGCGGACCTACGAGACCACCGCCGAAACGGTCGAACGAGCATTCTTCGGCTGAGCCGCAAGCGTGTTCCCGCGCGGAGCCGCTGGGCGCGCGGAAGGCCTGCCCACGAATCACACGAAAAGAAACGAATAGGATCTTGTTCTCGCGCAGAGACGCAGGGGGCGCGGAGGTTGCGTCACTGAGTCATTGGGTCCTTGAGTCACCGGGTCACCTGGGTTCGCAGTTCCGCCTTGAGGCGGTCCCACTCTTCGCTCCAGGCATTCC
>JAFGRS010000813.1 GCA_016935045.1 Lentisphaeria bacterium
GCAACTGCGCATGCTCCGGCCGGATTTGCATGGGCTCCCGGCGCCGGCATTGCCCGAGGGGTGCCGGTTGCGCTGCTGGCAGCCCGGGGATGGGGGCCACTGGCAGCGGATCGTCGCGGCCTCCTTCGGCGCCGAACCGGCGCGTTTCTGCTTCGACCGGGTGATGCGTTCCTCCCCGGCCTTCCGTCCGGAACGCGTCCTCTTCCTGGAGGTCGACGGCACGCCGGTGGCCACGGCCTCGGCCTGGTATGACCCGGCGATCATGCCCGCTGCCGGAACGGTGCACTACGTCGGGGTGGAACCGGGTCATCAGGGCCGGCATCTCGGCTACTGGGTCACCCTGGCCACCCTCTGGCGCATGCAGGAGGAGGGGCGCCGTCGGGCCACGTTGACCACGGACGATTTCCGCCTGGCGGCGATACGGACCTATCTGCGGCTGGGCTTCGAGCCGCTGCCGGTGCACGAGAACCAGCGCCGGCGCTGGGCGGAGGTGTTCGAGGCCCTCGGCTCCCCCGAGTTGACCCTCCGTTATGCCGACATCCTGGCCGGGCCTCTGTGGCATCCCCCGCCTGTCGAGGGGGACGACTTCGACTACGCCGCCATGCTGATCCGCCGCCGCCGGCACCATCCCGACCGAGTTGCCGGAAGACCCTGCTTCGGGGACTGCGCCGCCCTCGGGGACGAGAGTCTCTACCGTCCCGGGCGCCTCGGCACGGCCGGCATCGACCCGGCGCGGGTCGGGGCCGGCGAGGACCGACCCTTCGAGATCTGGTTCGAGGCCGGTGAAGACGGGCTCCCCTGCGGCTGGGAGGTCTGTTTCCACCTGTCGGGTCAGACTCCCCTCGGGACCCCCGTTCAGGGAAGCGATGCGAGCCGGCCGGGGTTTGTCGAGCGTATCGCGCCCCCTGGCGTGAACGTGACCTGTCTGCCCGCGCTGCGGTCCTGCCGGCAGCCTGGAGAGAATGGCCGCCGCGTGGTGCCGGCACGCAATCCATGGTTCGGGTTTGCGCTGCTCGACGGGCGCCTGCAGCCGGGTCAGCGCGTCGTGCTCCGGGTCGGCGCCGGGCAGGGCTTTCGCTGGACCCCGCTGGCGGGTCGAAGGGAGATCCAGGTCCTGGTGAATCCGGGCCATGGGGAGCCGGTTCGCCGTCTTCCCGAGCCGGTGGTCGTCACCGTCCTGCCGGCCGAGGCCGAGAGCGTCGAGGTCCTTGCCCCGGGCAGCCAACGGCCGGGGGCGCCCGTGGCGGTGACGGTCCGGGTGCGCGACCGCTTCGACAACCGGGTGCCGCTCGCGGGGGCGGTCACGGTGCTGCGGGACGACGGCGCGAAGGCGTCTCTGCCACTGGTCGAGGGCATGGCCCGGGGGCCGGCCGGCAGCATGCCCGGCGGGACCGGCATCCGACTCCGCGCCGAGGTGCCCGGATTGCCCGTATCGCCCTGCGCCCTCACCCTTCGCCGGGAAGGCGCGGAACACGGGCTCTACTTCGGCGACCTCCATGCCCATGATTTCACCTGCTCGGCGGAGGGGACCACCGGCGCGGTCTACCACTGGGCACGGGACGAGAAACGCCTCGATTTCGTCTCCGTCGTCCCGCAGACCCATGCCTGGCTCGACAACGAACGCTGGATCCTGCACCGCCACTTCGCGGAGGCCTTCCTCGAGGAAGGTCGCTTCGTCACCTTTCCGGCCTTCGAGTGGCAGCATTCCCACTACGGCGACAAGGTTATCCACTACCTTGGCGGCGACCAGCCCTACCTGCCCGTCGACGATCCCCGCTACGCGCACCCCGCCGGCCTCTACGAAGCCCTGCGCGGCAGCGACGCGGTCGTGATCAGCCACCACCCCGCCTATGCCCTGGACCTGCACGTCCCGGGAACGGACTGGGCTGCCGTCGCAACCGACGTCGAACGCCTGGTGGAACTCTGGTCCATGCACGGCTCGAGCGAGGGCTATGCGCCGGACGACCGACCCCTGAACCCTCCTCGGCGGGCGGGAGGGGTCCTGGAAGCCCTTCGCTCGGGTCTCCGGCTGGGGTTCACGGCCGGATCGGACACCCATTCCGGCCGGCCCGGCGGCTCGGCGAAGGAACCCAGACCGTACTGGGGTGGACTCTGCGCCGTCTGGGCCAGTGACCTCACCCGCCGGAGTCTGTTCGCGGCGCTGCGCGCACGGCGGACCTATGCCCTGACGGGGCGGCGTCTCGCGTTGCGGTTCCACGTCGCAGGCGCCCCCATGGGGGCCGAGGTCCCCTTCTGTGCCGCCCCCGTCATCCGGGTGCAGGTCCAGGCCCCGGCGCCGGTGGCCCGAATCGAGGTCTTCCGCCACGGCACTCCCTGGCAGAACCTGCAGCCGCGGACGGAGGAGGTGGACGTGACCTTCGAGGATGCCCTGCGCGAGGCGTCCTTCTACCATGCCCGGGTGACGCTGGCCGACGGCAGTCTGGCGGTGTGTTCGCCCGTGTGGGTGGGCTGAGGGAGGAAGGTCGAGGGCAGCCTGCCACGCTCTCCGGACAGGCCATGCCGGCCGGGAGTCGGAGACCAGGCCCCAGCCCCCGGGGCCCTGCGGCAGACCGCGGACACGGACCCGCCGCCGGCGCGCCCCCGGGTTGGCGCCCGAACGCCGGGGCCAGACCCTGGGCGGGAAAGGGCAGACACGGACCCGCCGCCGGCGCACCCGTGAAGGTACGGTGATGGACAGGAGTGGACCATGAGGCGATGCAGCGCGAACGACCGGATCAACCTGGGATTCGTCGGGGTAGCCAACATGGGCACCCTCAACCTGAAGGCCTTTCTCGGGCGGGACGACGTGGCGGTCACCGCCCTCTGCGACGTGGACAGGGACCACCTGACCCGGGCCCGAGACCTGGTCGCCTCGCATCCCGCCGGAGGGATCTGCCGCACTTTCCACGATTTCCGCGAACTCGATGGCTGGGAGGGAGTCGACGCCGTCGTCATCACGACCCCCGACCACTGGCACGTGCCGCAGGCCGTCCACGCCGCTCTCTGCGGCAAGGATGTCTACCTCGAAAAACCCCTCTCCCTCACCATCCTCGAAGGCCGCGAACTCTGCCGGGCCTTCGCCGCCACCGGGAAAATCCTCCAGACCGGCAGCCAGCAGCGTTCCATGGAGGAGTTCCGAAGGGCCTGCGAACTCGTCCGCAACGGCTGCCTCGGAGACATCCGCCGCATCGAGGTCGAGCTGCCCCCCAACAACAAGGCCTGCGAGCCGACCTGGGAACCCATGCCGGTACCCGAGAGCCTGGACTACGAGTTCTGGCTCGGGCCGGCGCCCGCCGCACCCTACCACGAACAGCGTTGCCACTACCAGTTCCGTTTCATCCTGGACTACTCCGGGGGCCAGGTCACCAACTTCGGCGCGCATCACTTCGACGTTGTGCAGTGGGCCCTGGACCGGGATGCCGGAGGCCCCTGCCGGGTCC
>JAFGRS010000134.1 GCA_016935045.1 Lentisphaeria bacterium
CTCCACTGCCGCAAGGGCAGTGGCGGCGGAGACACGGCCGCCGAGCGTGAAAGGCAGTGGCGGCGGAGACACGGCCGCCGAGCGTGATGCCGCCGCTCTTCTCCCCTGCCCTCGGATCGGCGCTCCACTGCCGCTCGCGGTGCGGCGGACTCCTCATCCGGGCAGGTTTTCGATCACGCGGGCGAGGGGGTCGCGGGCATCCTCGTCGACGCTGGTGACGGACATCAGGCGCAGCCCCTGGTCGAGCACCACGCGGATGACCTCCGGTGGGATGCTCTCGGTGGAGAGGCCCCGGCGGGACATCTGCACCTGGTCCAGGCAGATCCGCAGCCCGTCGCCGGTCACGCGCACGTCCGCGACATACTCCAGGTGGGCCAGACGGCTCGCCACCAGGCCCGGTTCGCCGGCCAGGCGCAGGCTCCACACGACCCGGGGACAGGCTGCCTGCAGCAATTCGTCCACCGAACCCGACCGCAGCAGGCGCCCGCCATCCAGCACACTCGCCTGGGAACACAGGCGCTCCACCCCTGCCACGGTGCTCGACGCCACCACCACCGCGGCGCCGCCGGACGCCACCCGGGAAATCGCCGCCGCAAGCTCGAATTCGACCCGCGGATCCATGCCGCCGCGGGGCTCGTCCACAAGCAGCACACGGGGCTCGTGCAGCACCGCCTTCGCCAGCAGCAACCGGCGGCGATCCTCCCTCGACAACTCCTCGACCCGCCCCCCCTCCCTGCCCCCCAGACCGGTCAGACCGAGGGCTTCCCCCAAACGCCGGCGCCGGCGTTTGCGCGGCAGCCCGGCACAGCTCCCGTAGAAGTCGAGGTATTCCCGCACCGTCAGGCCGCGAACGTTGCCGAAGGTGTCGGGGACATATCCCGTCGCCCGCCGGGTCTCCCAGATGTGGGTGGCTGTGTGCCGTTCGTCGATCACGATGCTGCCCTCGTCCGGCATCAGGAGGGTGGCCAACAGCCGCAGGCAGGTCGTCTTGCCGGAACCCTCCCCTCCGATCAGTCCATGGACAACTCCCGCTGGCACATAGAAACTTACTTCCGATAGTGCTACTATGTCCCCGAAGCGCTTGCTGACGTGCCGGACGCTGATCATGGTGCCGCATCCCCCTGCGAAGTGCGCACGAGCCGGACCCGAACCAGGACCTCGGTGATGTCGACGGCCGGTCCCCCGCCGCTGCAGGCAAAGCGCAGAACCACGGACGCCGTGCCCACGCCCGCCAGCGATCGCGGCAGGGGCAATTCGACCTCCCGCTCGGGTCCTCGGCCGGACTCCCAGCAGAGGACTTCCGCCGCCAGGGCGTCGCGGCCCATGCTCGCCACGGGCCGGTGGACCAGCCGTCCTATGGCCGGCTCCTCTACCCCCTCGTTGGCGGGGGACTCGATGCTCAGCACGGTCTCCCCCCGTTCCGCCGGGGTGCCGTCCCCGAGGACCCAGCGCAGACGGAGGGCCAGCGTTGCCTCGGTCACTTCCTCGGCATCGCGGCGGACCTCGTGGGGTTCGGCCTGCAGGCCCAGGACCGCCTCGGAGCCGGGAACGAGACGGTAGCCGGCCGGCATGGCGGATCCGCGCGCCGGCAGATCCCCCGCCGTCACCCGCAAGGCAACGTCACTGAGGCGGAAGGTCAGGGTGCGCTCGGAAGGAAGCTCCCGCACGGCCGCGAGGGCCTGCACCAGCCAATGGACGTCCGCGCCGGCGGAACCGGGGGCGCTGGGAACGAGGGCAGCCGCCAGCACTGCCGGAGGCGGCGCATCGAAGAGGGATGCCAGCCGGGACGCCTCCGGATCCATCCCGTGGACGCCGGCGGCAACGACACCCGATCCCCCGAGCGGCTCGTAGGTGTTCCCGCGCCGGAAAACCACCTGCCAACCGGACCATGCCAGACCCTCCGGTGGGGACAGGTCCGCCACCCGCGGGCGATCGTCCAGCCCCAGGACGACCCTCCCCCCTGCCCTCGGCACGGACGCGGCGGGCACCTGACCCAGGACCGAGACGCAGCGCATGGCCGCACACTGCGCGGCCCCCTTTGCCGGCGGCATGGGTTCATCCTGCCCCCGGACCCAGCTCCAGGACGAGGGTTTGGCTGCGCCCGGGATCCCGTTCACCGGGCGGCCTCCCAGGCGGAAACCGGTTTCGACCTGGAAGCGGACCGGGTGACCCTCGATGGGGACGACATCGAGCCACGTCAGCCAGCGCCGGGAAGACAGCCGGCTGCCGGACCGGCAGGCGCCAAGCCCCAGCACCACGCTCCCCGCCACCGCCGCGGCGAACAGGACCACAAAGCGAGGCCGGGTGCCCGGCCCGCCTCGACGACAGCCAAGACGCACGGCCAGGCACACCACGCCGGCCGTGCCGCAGGCAGCCAGCAACAGGAAGCCGCCGACCGCCAACCATCCCCTTCGAGGCACGCCCGCGCCGGGGTCTGTCCAGGCCATGGCATGCGCGACGGGCACCCAGGATGGCGGCGTCTGGCGCGGTTCCGGCGCCGCCATCCCAGCCGGAGGGGTTGCCAGGGCGCCGCGGTTGGGCGGCAGGAGGGCCCCCGCCACCAGAATGGGGATGGCCGGCAGCAGCAGGGTCCCGGCATATCCGCGCCAGGCGCGGCCGGGGGGAGTGTTTCCCGCGAGGGGATCTCCACCGGACCCCACGTCCGCCGTGTTCCGTGATCCGGCAGGAAGCCACAGTCCCGCCATCTGCCAGCAGGCCAGCAGGGAATGGAGCAGGGCAAACAGGCCCATGCCGCATAGCGGCAGACTCCAGGGACCCACCCTGACCGGCATTTCCCACGGCGTCCCCCTAAGGGCCCGCGCGGGAATAACTTCCCATTTTGCTGCAGCCAATCCCGGTTCCTGGCAAGGCGCGAGCGCAGCGGGCATACCCGCA
>JAFGRS010000814.1 GCA_016935045.1 Lentisphaeria bacterium
GGAGACAAGGCTTGTAGTACCGGCTTCAGCCGGAATCCCAGTACGGGGCGCGGCCCTCCGCGCACCATCCCGGAAGGGGATCGGCCGTCGGGGGTGCCGGGGGTAGGTCGCGCGAGCCGAGCGCGACTCTCTTGCGGATGGGATTGTGCCACTCGGCTCGTGGCACCTACTTGCACGCCGGCCGGTGGGGGAACACCGCGGCGACACAGGCATCAGGGGGTTTCGATGGTCGGTTCGGCCCAGCGGGCCCAGTCCCAGCCGTAGGAGCCTTCCGAGTCGACGACGAGGGAGAGGAGGACGACCTTGCCTGCGAAGGCGCTGAGGTCCGCTTCGAGGGGATGCCAGCCGTCCGCCGCGGCCACCGAGATCCCGGCCATCTCGCGGCCGTTGGCCTCGACGATGAAGCGGCAGCCGCTGGCGACGGCCCCATCCTGCAGTGCCACGGCGGTCCGCAGCACGATGCGGAGGGCGGGTGGCAGCTCGAGGAGGAAATCCGCGTAGGTACGTCCGTTGTTCGGGGGATGGGCCGCGAACCCATCGCGCGCCTCGCCCGCGGCCGTACCCTGTCCCTTACCGAACGAGCAGTACGGCAGCGGCAGGCGCGCCGCGCGCCCGCTCACGGTGGCCGCATGGGTGAACGGCAGGTCGGTGAGGGCAGCGGGCAGCCGGATTGCGGCCGGTTCGGCCGTGACACAGGCCAGACCCCCCGGGAGAGGCGTCACGACCCGGTAGCGTACCATGTTTCCTTCCCGTTCGGGTCCGGCAGCCACGGTTTCGGGACGGGAGCCAAGCACATGACGGGCGGGCCGCGGCAGGAGGACCTCGACCTCGTGCAGGGCGTCATCGGCCTTGAGCCGCAGGATGGGATCGCCCCACACGGCCCAGTCGAAGGTGGCATTGTGGTCGGGTCCGGGCGTGGTGACGAAGCGTAGGCGGACGGTACGGCCGCGGTAGGCCGCCAGGTCGACGGTGTGTTCCTGCCAGGCGCTTTGGCTCCAGTGCCTTGAGAAGAGTGCGGTTCCCTCGACACGGATCTCGAAGGTGACCCCATCGCTGCGTCCGTCGACCCCATCGCGCAGGCCGACGGCGAAGGCCAGTTCCGCCTCGCGTTCCGCCGGCAGAGCGACCTCGAATTCCCCGAATGTCTCCCCCAGTCCGGCGGCGGCCTGACCCGCCACGCCCTGCCAGGGAGGATGGGCAAAGATGGTGCGGCGGGGAACCTGGTTGCAGGTGCTTCGGTCCACATGCCAGTGACCGCCCCGTTCCAGGGCCCGTTCCTGCCCCGCGACGACGACCCCGGTGCGGGCGTCCGCACTGACGTCGCAGAAAGCCACGAGCTTTCCCGCGCCCGGCTCCGCCAGCTCGACGGCGAAGAGGCCCTCGTACCGGCGCGACCCCGTCACCACGACGTCCTCGGGCAGTTGTGACACGCGGGCAGCCCCGAGGTCCCTGGGGGCGGCGTCAAGCAGGTAGACCGCCGCCGGGTCCAGCCCGAGGATGGACTCCTCCGTGTAGGCCGGCCAGTCCTCGATGCTCCCGGGTCCATCCCAGCGATTCCGTCCGGCGAGGTACTGGTAGAGGACGCGGGTGCTCCCGTCGGCGGTCACGGTGCTCCGCGAGCCGCCCCCGGACGTACGCTCGATGACGCAGCTCAGGCCGGCCTCGCCGCGGTGGCGGAACAGCACGGGTGCCGACCAGGGGCCGCTGAAGTCGGGCACGATCCGGTGTCGGGTCCAGAGGCCCGCCTCTTCGAGCAGGATGGCCATTTCCCCGCTCGGCTCCCCGAGTTGACCGCGCTGCGGGTGGGAGAGTGTGGGCACGACGCCCCAGTTCTCGTAGGCGCGTTTCCAGGCCCCGTAGAGTCCGGCATTGCCCGGGTTGGTCATGCCGAGGTAGCCGTAGATGGTAGTGCAGGGCAGGAACAGGAACGAGCTGATGGGGTGTCCGCGGCGGATGAAGGCGTCGTTCCAGGTGCCGTGGACGTGGTCGACGGCATGGGAGGCGTGGCGTTGGGCGAAGGCTTCGAAGGGGAGCGTCACCTCGTCCAGGCCCTCGCCCGAGAGGGCCACCTGGGGCAGGGCTTCGCGCAGGTCGCGGTGGAGTTGCAGGTTGCCCTCGGGTACGGTGAGACCGTCGACCCGGCCGCGGTTGTGGTTGGGGATGCACAGCGTCTGATCGAGGTGCAGGGCGTCGACGCGATAGCGTGTCACGATGTCGCGGAAGCGTTCTACCAGCAGCGCCCGCCAGGCCGCGGAGCCGGGGTGGATGTAGGCGAACTGGATGACGCGTTCCCCCTCTTTGGCGCGGTCGAGGGGGGGGATCCACCATTGCAGGTCGTCGCTGTGCGGACTGCGCAGGTGGACTTCCCGGAAGCGTTCGTAGAGCGGGTGTCGGTAGTCGCAGCCGAAGTAGTTGACGTGGGGCATGACGCGGAACCCGAGGTTGTGGGCGGCCTGGACGAAGGGTCCGAAGGCGTCGGCGGCGGTGTAGTCGGGGTAGTTGATGTCGTAGCCGTCGCGGCGCCAGTCGGGGACGTAGAGGAGGGTCTGCGGCGGCGGCGCCATTCGGGCCAGCGCCGGGAGTTCGTCCTGCTGGCGCACCCCGAGGATGACGACGAAGCGGATGTCCCGCACCCAGGCGGGGTGTTGGTCTGCCAGGGGGACGTTGCGGAAGCGGGTGTTCATCCAGTCGCGGTAGATTCCGGCTCCGACGCGCCAGTCGCCGCGGTAGGCGCGGATGCGCCACAGCACCGAGGAGGCCGCCGTGGATTCGGCGAAGGGGGCGTGGTTCTGGGTCTCGAAACGGCAGGCGAACCGTCCACGGTCGTGGTCCAGCACCATCGTCTTGAAGCGCAGGTCCGGATCGTCGGCCCAGATCAGGAAGCCCCCCTCCACCATCTGCAGGAGAACCATCCCGGCCTCCCACGCGCTCGGCCAGGAGAAGCTCAGGGAGGAGAAGGGCGCCTCCCCCTTGCGGAATGCGACCCCCGAGAATCCGGGCACGATCACCGTCGCCCGGCCGCCATCCACGCCGGCCAGCCCCCACTGGACACCGTACAGCCCCTTCCGGCTCGAAGTCCCCTGTTGGCGCACGGTCACCTCGCCGGTCGCATCCGCGGCGTAGACCGTCTCGCAGCGGCTGCCGTCGGCGGCAGTGAAGACGCTTTCGACCATGCCTTCGCCGGGGACCGAGGCGACCTCCTCGGGGGTCCTGGCCCGGACGTGGTCGTTGTGCCAGAGCAGCGCCAGGCGGTCCGGGAGGGGACTCAGGTCCAGGGACTCGCCGCTGAGGCGGTTCTCGATCCGGGCAGGGACGCCGTCCGAAAGAGCGAGGCGCAGGGCGGGGGTGGACAGATCCTGGCCCCCCGCGGCCGCACAGCAGGCGAGAAGTCCGAGGCCGATCCGGGTCGTGTACGTACGCATGGTCCTATCCTCTCGTGACAATACCCGGTCTCATGAGAGAGAGTACGGCGGAGGACCGCCGGCTCCAGGGGATGCGCTCGGCACGATCTTCCTCACCGCTGCGGGCCTTCGGGTTGGGCGGCGCCTCCGAGGCGGAGGTGCGGGGTCCCGCCGTGCGGCCAGACGATGACATCGCGCCTTTGCGGCCACTCGACGGACAGCGTGGTATCCGCCGCGCCGCGCATCACGTTGACGCGGGGTTCGTCGACCCCTGGCGGGATCGGCGCCAGGACGCTGACGAAGCGGGGTTCGGGGGAGGTAACGTCGGCCCGCAGGCGGGGGAACGAGCTTGGTTTGCGGCCGTCGTCGGGTTCGTAGGAATCCATGCTGCAGTGTGGGGCCGTGGCCCCGTCCACGCGCACGATCATGCGGGGGGCCGGGTCCTCGTCGATGCGCAGCATGGGGGGCGTGACGGTGGCGTTGGGGACCGTCAGCAGTCCGGCGGGCGGTTGCCGGTCGCCGGGGGCGGGATGATCTTCCGGAAGCAGGACGGCGCAGTCCAGCTGGGCCTCGGCTTCGCGGGTGGCGAAGGCGACGCGGCAGGGCCCGGCGGGGAGGTCGAACACACAGGACGTGGCGGGTACGCCTCGGCTGACGCTGCCCCAGGTCCACTCGCGGCTGCTCGGCATGTGCCAGTCCACGGGCTCCCCCTCGCCCACACGGACGAAGAACGAGTCGCTGCTGCTCGTTCCCTCCCCGGCCGCGCGCACCCGGGCCCAGAGCCGGTAACGCCCGGCCTCGGCGACGGGTGCGGTCCAGGCGACCTCTCCCCCGCCCCCGGCTTCGGCCGGCGTGGTCACGTAGGCGCCGCCGAGCAGCGGCCGGGGCAGGAGTTCGAAGCCATGGTCGCGGGTGGTGATCCGCATGGTGGGCCAGGCGATCATCTGCCAGGTGAAGGTGTGGGGTTCGGCATCCTTGCGGATGTCATCGAGCAGGATGACGTACGCCGGGGCCTGCTCCGCCGGGCGCACGAAGAAGAGGTGGCGGAGGGCGTGTTCCACCCCGGGTCCGGGTTGGCCGCTGGTGTTGGCGTTGTAGGCGGCGGTGCAGTCCGCCAGGGCATAGCCGTGGGTGGGGTGGTCCTCGAAGCGGAGGATGCGGCCGTCGGTACCGAGTCCCGAGCCGCTGAGGGCCTGGCCCTTGCCGTCCACGAGGATGCAGGTGTGTGCCAGGGTGTGACAGCGGCTCAGGGGGCGCTGGCGGTCGTTGCCATAGCCGGGGTCCACGGCCCAGCGGTGGCCCAGTCCGTAGAGTGTCACGTGACCCTTGTCGCCCTGGTTGTGCGTGACGCGGTAGTAGGGTCCCGCCTCGATGGAGACCATGACGTCGCCACGCTCCCAGCCCGTGCGCCAGACGCACAACCCGCGGCCCTCGAAATGGAGCGCGGAGGGCACTCCCGCCGCGGCGGGGGAGAGGGGCGGCGTGGAACAGGGGAGAAGCACATCCCAGGGCATGGTGGGGCCGCCGCGCAGGTCATACAGCCAGCGTGCCAGGCCGTCTCCCGCCTCGGTGGCCAGCAGCAGACACTCGGTGTTGACGCGGCCGTAGTTCGAGTCGTTGCGCGCGTCCAGCACCGCCTCCCCCGGCAGCAGTGACTGGGCATAGAAGCGCGAGACCTGGCGCAGGCGGGGGTGCGCGAAGAGGTCCGTGCCGCCGGCGCGCCGGAGCGCCCGGGCAAAGAACAGGGCATTGGAAAGGCCGTACTGCGAGTAGCCGACCCCTTCGACATAGGCGCCCTGGGCGTCGAAGGAGGTATCGAGCCAGCGGGACAGGACCGCGGTGCAGCGTTCCCCGAGGGCGTCGTAGCGGGAGGGATCGAGGTCCCGCAGCGTCAGGCACAACATCCCCGCGGCCCCGCCGCAGACGCCGTTGAAGTTGTGGACGCCGTACCACCACGTCTTCGGGTTCTCGGCCTCCGCCAGGAAATGCTCGAGGTAGCCGTCGGCGGTCCCGCGGACGGCCTCGAATTCGGCCGCGCCGAGGCGCTCCCGGAGAAGGTCCAGTCCCAGGGCCAGACCGCGCATCTGGTCGCCGCGCCCGCCGGCAAAGCCCTTTCCCATCCAGGGCTGGGTCACGGGAAAGTCCCGCGCCGTGGCGGTCAGAAGGGAGACAGCCTTCTCCGCGAAAGCCGCCTCCCCGGTGAGGTGGTACGTCACGCCCAGGCATTCCATCCACTCGCTGAGGCCCCTGCCGATGCGGTGGCCCATCAGACGACTGGCCCGGCCGCTCTCGCCGCCCTCGACGGCGGCTTCCGCGGGGGCCTCGAAGGGCTTGGCGGAGGCGGCCATGCGCCGTGCCTGTGCCAGGTACCCCTGCCACGCTGTGGCGTAGGGCTCGGCGGCGGCCCGTTCGCGCAACGCGGGGACTTCCTCGGCGGTGAACAGGAGGCGTGGCGGCATGGATCCACCACCCTCGGCGGCCAGCGACCAGGCCCCGCCCAGAAGAACTCTCAGCATGTTCCAGCCTCGATTCACGGTGATGTTCCTGTGTGCGTTCCGCATTCGGCAGCCAATGTCACAATATGCCCCCGCGGCGCCGCGGCGCGAACGCCTCCGCGGAGCGTCGCCCTCCAGTAGGCCGCACGGTCCCCGGGCGGCGGGATGCGGCTCCGCGGAGCGTCGCCCTCCAGGGGATGGGGATGCGGCTCCGCGGAGCGTCGCCCTCCAGGGGA
>JAFGRS010000815.1 GCA_016935045.1 Lentisphaeria bacterium
CGAGCGAACAACGCCGCCAGGGAGCGGGAGCGGCGCAGCCCTTCGGGGCGAGGCGGCGCACGGCCATCCGCTGCGTACCTCGTCGGTGCCATACCTCAAGGTATGCGCCCTCCTCGTGCCTTGCGGATGACCATGCGGCGCCTCGCCAGAATGTGAAGTTATTTCCGTGCGGACCCTTAGCCCATTCCGTATTCGTGCAGGGCGCAACGAGCGTACCCAACGCCGCCCGAAAGCCGTGGGGTACGCACAGGGTCTGCGCCGCCTTCGCCGGGTCCTCTTCCTGCGCCGGTCCCGCCGCCACGGCCAGGAGGCATCCCACCGCCAGAATCCACCCGCCCGGCGGGTTCACTGGGATGCTCCTCGTCGCGGCCCTGCTGCCAGCCGAGCCGGAGACGCTCAGCGGTTGCGCCTGCCACCGAAGGCCGCCATAAGCAGGCCCAGGAGCCCCGCGGCAGCGCCGCCGATGATGTACCACGTCGTAGCCCGGGTGAATCGGCCCGTGAAGGTCTCGCTCACCTGATCGGCGAGTGAGTGCGACGCATTCAGGCCGAAGACCAGGACGGCCAGGCCAACGACCACCAGCACAATGCCTACAAGACGTTGACTGCTCATCGGGTTGCCTTCGCTTTCGGTTCCTGTGGATACCGTGTCGCCTGTGCCTCTAGAGCCGACCCGTAAGCGCCAGCGCGAGGAGGACCAGGACCACGAGTCCGAGGCCGCCGCTTGGGTAGTGAACCCAGTTGCGGCTGTGTGACCAAGTGTGCAACGTTCCTACAAGGAGCAGAATCAGGGCAATCAGGAGTGCCGTCCGGAGCATGGTGGTTCTCCTTATCAGTGGCCGTGACTGTTGCACCAACAAATCGACTATAGGCTGTGGCTGGAAAGCCCGGAATGGGGTGAAACCCCACCTGGCCATGGGGTGCAGTGCTACCGTGCGGAGGACCGGGCTGGTAACCCCTCACTGGAGTCTGGCGCTGCCGGATGGGTCCCTTCGGCGCAGGTTTCACGGAATGTCTCGCTGGTGTCGGCCCGAGCTGGTGAAGCCGGAGCATCCGAGTCCCCGGTTGCGCCGGGAGCCGCGTTTCGCCTTCCTGCCGTCCTGGCCGGACTTCGGCTCTGGGCGCTGCCGGAGGCCGGTCGACCGCAACGCGCTTCTGAAGGCGTGCATTCACCAGCGGCTCAACTGGCAACGGTTCATGACTCAGCTCTGTGCCCAACTGCGGGAGCCGCCTCCCATCCGGGCCTCGCCGGGGTTCGAGCCCTATCGTCCGCCCTCGCCGCTGGAGGCCCCCGCCATTGCCTTCGGCCTTCAGTATCACACTCCAGGGGCCCGCCGTCCGGGGCCTCCAGAGCGTTCGCAACCACTGCATGATCTTGAACATCGCTGTCCTGCCGCTGGCACTGGCGGCCCATCGTCTAGGCAAGCAGGACAGGACATCGGCGCGCATTGACGGGGCCTGGCACGGGCCCTAGGTTTCCCGGGTGGTTGGCGGGCCGTAGCGGGCGAGGCGTTGCCGTGCAGGGATGTCCCCGGCTCCGCGTTGGAGGCCTCGCCAAGCGGATCGTGGGGGCCGCGCAAGCGGAACGCCCGGAGGAAATGTGCTGGAGTCCGGCGCCTGCCGGTGGGTTCAGGCGTTCCGGCGGAGGGGGTCGGGCAGGCGGCTCGGGGTCGAGGCCATGGCCGGGGCACATCCCCGGAACGGAGCAGGAGGCAGCGATGGATGCAGCGGGGCAGGACCCCGGGAGCCCGGGAGCCGGTGGCCGGTTGCCGCCATGGCTGCGCACGCGTTTCACGGGCGGCAGCGAGCGGCGCGCCCTGCGCGAGGTGTTGCGGGATTTGCGGCTGCACACGGTTTGTGAGAGCGCCCGCTGTCCGAACCTGTGCGAGTGCTGGCGGCGGCGTGCGGCCACGTTCATGCTCTTGGGGGATGTCTGCACCCGGGACTGTCGTTTTTGCGCCGTACGCCACGGCGTTCCTCTGGCGCCGGAAGCGTCCGAGCCCGGGCGTGTTGCGGCGGCGGTGTGCCGGCTTGGGCTTCGCTTTGTGGTGTTGACCTGTGTCACCCGGGACGATCTGGCGGACGGTGGCGCCTCGCACATCGCCCGGACCGTAGCGGCCATCAAGGCGGAGGCAGCGGGGGTAGGGGTCGAAGCCCTGGTGTCGGATTTCGCGGGGGCGACGGCATCCGTCGACCGGGTGATGGCCGGCGGCGTAGACGTGTTCAACCACAACATCGAGACCGTCGAGAGGCTGACGCCCCGGGTCCGGGACCGGGCGGACTACCGCAGGAGCCTGGCCATGCTGCGCCATGCCGCCGGCCACCGCCCCGGGGGGAGAAGCGTGCGCATCAAGTCGGGTCTGATGCTGGGGCTGGGGGAGAGCGACGAGGAGATCCGGGCGTGCCTGACCGACCTGCGGGGGACGGGGGTCGAGGCGATCACCCTGGGGCAGTATCTGCGGCCCACAAGGCGTCACTGGCCGGTGGCCCGGTACGTGACGCCGGAGGAATTCGCCGCCTGGGAGCGCGAAGGCCTGGACACCTTTGGGTTTGCGGCGGTCGTGAGCGGCCCGTTGGTGCGGAGTTCGTACATGGCCGAGGAGCAGTCCGGATCCCACGCGGGGGAGGGCGCGGCGGGAACCGGCACGAGGGCAGAGCCGCACGTGTGACGCCTCCGGCGGGAAGAGGAGAGGCGGGGGACTCCGGCGGCAGGGGCCGGGGCGGCGGGGACCCGGGCGCCGGCCCCGGGCCAGGGGGCAATCCCGTCGCCATAGGAGGCTCGGACGTCCTGATCCGGCGGGAAAAGGGATGAACCCACCGCGCACGCAGGGGAATGGAGCCGGCGGTCCTCCGCCGTAGTGCATTGGTTCGGCATACCGCCGCCGACCTGTCTGCGCCTGCCTGTCGCGTCCGCGACGCAGGCAGATGCGACGCACAGGCAGGCGGCGGGCTCCAGCGCCTCTCCTACG
>JAFGRS010000816.1 GCA_016935045.1 Lentisphaeria bacterium
CTGGTGTCGTTGGCGGCAGACTCCACGGCGGCATGACTGCCATGGGGTAGTCACAGGTTCGCGGTCCCGCCTTCAGGCGTTCACCAACGGGCATCCTGTTCGAAGGGCACCACGTCAGCGGTTTCCTGGTACCAGGTCAGCATCCGGTCCCGGAGGCGCGCGAGAATGTCGCCATAGGCCGGGTCGTCGATCCGGTTGTCGCATTCCCGCGGATCCAGGCGCAGGTCGTAGAGTTCATCCCGCTCGCCGAGTCGGCGGATGTACTTGTGGTCCCTGGTGCGGCACATGGTGGCCTTGGTGTGCCAGGGCTGTTCGTCGGTGATCTGCAGGCGGATGCGGGGCCAGTAGAGGCTGCGTGAGGGATCGGCCATCCGGTCCACCGAAGCCCGTTCCATGGCCGCGATCTCGCCTTCGAGACGTCCACCTTCACAGAAGATGGCATCCCGGTGCTCGTCGGTCTCCCCGGCCAGCACCGGAAGCAGACTCCGTCCGAAGTGCCAGTACCCCGGCTCGATGCCCGCCATGGCGTAGACCGTCGCCGGGAAGTCGACCAGTTCCACCAGGGCTTCGCTGACCCGGGGACGCAGCGGCACCCCGGCGGGAGGCTTGATGACGAAGGGCACCCGTGACAGGGCGTCCTCGAAGGTGTTCTGGGTCTTCTCGACGATGCCGTAGTCGCCGGTGTAGTCTCCGTGATCGGCGAAGAAGAAGAGGGCCGTGTCGTCGTAGATGCCGGCTTCCCTGAGGGCGTTGAGTACGAGCCGGAGCTGGTGGTCCAGTCGCGCGCACATGCCGTAGTAGACCGCCCGCAGTTCCCGCCAGCGGTCTTCCGTCCACTGCTGCAGGCCCTGTCCCTCGTAGATTCCCTTCAGGATCGAGGCCTTGCCGTTCCAGTCGCTGGGGGTCGGGGCCCGGGGAGGCAGTCTGTCCCTGTCGATGAGGCTGTACCAGGGCTCCTCGACGCCGTAGGGGGGATGGGGGTAGGTAAGGGGCAGGTAGAGACAGAGGGGCCGGTCCTTGGGGGCGGTGCGGATGTACTCGACCGCGCCGAGCACGTTGGCCCAGTCGCCGTCGTAGTAGAAGGGCTCCCCGGCGCTGTCGAGGCGCCCGACGTAGAAAGAGTAATAGGTGTCGCTGCCCGGGGCGCCGCGCCAGACCTCCTGCCGGTCGGTCATCCACATGGGTCGCGGCGGGCGGGACGGGCGGTAGTGGACTTCGCAATCGTCCGCGTAGCCGTGCTGGGCGGGTGTGAGGTCGTTCTTGCCGCCCCACCAGACACGATAGCCGTGGTTCTTGAGCACCGCGAGCAGGTTCGGATCGCCTTCCCGGGACCGCAGCATGTGGAACATCGTGCGATGGCCCCGCACGTGCGGATACCACCCCGACATGAAACTGCAGCGGCTCGGAGTACAGACCGGGTTCTGACAGGCCGCCACCCGGAAGGACACCGCTTCCCGCTCCACCAGCGCATCCAGAGTCGGAGTCAGCGCCGCCGGGTCCCCCAGGTGACCCATGACGTCGCCCCGCCACTGGTCCGGATTGAAGATCACGATGTGTGGAGGTGATGCCATCGGGGGAAACTCCTGCTCCGCGGGTCCCGGGACCATCCCGGACCACCACCGCCCCACAGCATAGCCACCCGCCGCCTCCTCGGCAAACCCGGAGGGAAAAGGAGAGAGGGGAGGGGAAACGGACACGAACGGACACAACGGACGGGGGAGAGAGGAGGGAAACGGACACGAACGGACAGGGGGAAAGGGGACA
The DNA here is from genome assembly GCA_016935045.1 of Lentisphaeria bacterium. GTDB lineage: Bacteria > Verrucomicrobiota > Lentisphaeria > Oligosphaerales > JAFGRS01 > JAFGRS01. The sequence continues at coordinate 1,765 of JAFGRS010000816.1, forward strand.
GCCCGGAAGGGCCATTCCACCGTCTCCACGGTGGTGCCGTCGGCCCGGCTGGCGCCGGCCTCCCCCTCCACCGCGCTCGGGCGGACCCGCACCGCCCCCGCGCCGGCAGCCGGATGGCGGAGCGCCGCAGCGGGACGCACGCGGGGGGAGGCGCACTATCCGGTCGGGGCCGCACCGCCCCCGCGCCGGCACTCTACACTCTTGCTTCGCCTCTCTCCTCCCTCCGTTGTGTCCGTTCGTGTCCGTTTCCCCTCTGCTCTCCCCCCGTTTCCCCCCGGTCTTTTCCCGCCGCGCCTTTCGCGGCGGGGGGGCCGCACGGTTCAACCGAACAGGAACTCGATCATCTCGAGGGTCCGCAGGACCGGCAGGTCGACGCTCAGTCCGGTTCCCTCGGCATGCCACTCGGCAGGAGCGCCGTCGGAGATGCGCCGGACGGCGACGGGGAGACCCTCCTCGGGCAACGACACGGTCACCCTGAGACCGTGCACGGGCACGTTGGGCAGGTCCCGCTGGTAGTTCATCAGGCCCAGGAACCAGCTCCGCGCCGTCGTGCTGCGCAGAACCGTCACCTCGACCGCCGGGGGGGCATTGGTGCCAAGGACCACGGTCCCCGGCGCGAACTCCGCGAACAGGCGCGCGGCGAAGCTCTGCTGGGCATCCTGCTGCAGGGAGAGCAGGGGCGGGGCCAGGTAGACGCAACTGCCTTTGCCGAAGCGGTTGCGTGTCAGCCCCGCGAAGGGAGTGTCGACGCCCGGCGGATTGCTGTGGATGGAGGCATAGCGTTCGGCGTCGGGATCGAACAGGGGCTCGTTGATGTAGGCCAGGACGCGGGCGGTGGTGGCCTCCACCAGCGGGCCCGAAGCGTGCGACGCGACGTACTCCCGGCGTCCGCAGGCGCTCAGATAATGGAACCGTCCGGCCTGCCGCCCGGTATAGGAAACACCGAAAACGTCCGCCAGACCGAAGTCCGGGCGCCGAACGCCGTCCATGTCCTGCAGCGACGCAAGCCCCGTGGCAATCAGCACGCCTCCCGAGGCGACGAAACCCCGCAGACGCTCGATCTCCGCATCGCTCAGGTACCGCACATTGCCGAGAAAGAGGGTGCGCAGACCGCCGAAATCCGCTGTCCGGGGAGTCACCACCCGGAAGGGTCGGTGGGCGCGGGTCAGAGCCATCGACAGTCCGGTGAGTTCCTCGACCGCGGGGATGTTGCCCGATGGCGTCATGATCTCCGCGTCCTGCCGGCTGTCCACAAAGCTCTCGGGGGAGAAATACAGAGCGGTGTCGGCATGCAGGACCGGTCGGTGCCGTTTCACGGCCCGGGTGAACGGGGCGAGGCGATTGGACACGGCCCCGAGGCGCTGGTAGACGGCCGGTTCGAGGGTGCCATCGGGGTTGATGGCGTCGATGAAGAAGAAGGCGCCGCCGCTGGCCAGGGTACAGGCTGCTTCGCACTCGAGTTCGGCCTCGGCCTTCATGGAGGTGTGGTCCCGGAGGTTGACGCAGCGTGAGGTCATGAACTCGAAGGGAAGGCGTTTGGAGGCGCCCGCCAGGACCTTGGTCCCGAGGATGTGCTGGACCTTGCCGCCGTAGAAGTCGCCCGAGGTGTAGTCACAGGCATCGGCGATGGCCAGGGTGTACCCGGGGCGCCAGCCGTGCATGATGGTGCTGGTCTGGTGCGTCACGGTCACGTCTCTGATGGCCCGGATGGAGTCCGTGATGGTCTGGGTGAAGCGGCCCATGGAACGCTCCCGGAACCGTTGAAACGCCACCCACTCGGGATCATCCCAACGGATCTTCGTCGGGATCGCACGGCCGGTCTCCGCCAGATACTTGGCGCGGCAGTTGGGGCAGACGCAGACCAGGGGCCAGAAGGTCATGTCGACGAAGATACCCTCGATGTCGTAGGCGACGATCTCGGCGATTTGGGCCAGGGTGAAAGCCGTGTAGGCATCGCTGTTGGGGCAGCTCCACCAGTAGCGGCCGCCGTGTTGCTGCCCCTGGGCCCCGGTCACCCGCCACTCGGGATGGTCCTTCGCGGATTGGTTGTGGTACACCGTCGTGTAGTAGGCCACCGGCACAATGCCCTCCCGCCGCAGACCCGAGATCACCTCCCCGAAGATGTCCCGGCCCCGCAGGTTGGCGTGCATATGACCCACCTTCGTCGGGTAGTAGCAATTGCCGTTGTGGCAGGTCGCGTAGACCATGGCCGCCTCGACGCCGGCCGTCCTGACCATGGCCACATACTGCTCGGGGTCGAACCGCGTCATGAACGACGGGTCGTCCTCCGTGATGTGGTTGTCGATCAGCAGACGGGAATAGGCTTTCTCGATCCAGGAATTCATGGGTCCTCCTGCCGGCAGCACCGCTGCCCTTGCGCCGGCCCGGGACAATCGCCCGGGCACCGGGAGCCCGGACGCCAAAGGCGGAGTGCCGCGGAACCGGGGTAGCCCCGTCCCAGACTGTATCCTCTTCCGCGGCGCAGGAAAGGACCCCGCGTCAAAGAGGAGAAGCCTCCCGCCCCGCAAACCGGCACGAGTCCGGCCGACCATGACCGCCCCACGCGGCAGCCCGCTCCTGCCCCCTCTGACCAGACCAGGGCATCACGGAAACGACCCGGCCCAATCCCGACAGAGAGGCGTCGCCA
>JAFGRS010000817.1 GCA_016935045.1 Lentisphaeria bacterium
CCACTCAAGGTAGGAGCCGTATGAGGTAACTCCTCACGTACGGATCTGTGCGGGGGGTCCGGGGCAACCCGGATCCCTACCGCGATCTAATGCTCGATGGATCTCCTCAGTTCCTGGAGTCCCTGCTCGCGGGAGACGGGGGTCAGCCGGGCGCGCTGGAAGAGTTCGAGCATGCGTGCGTTGCTGAAGTCGAGGTTGGCGCTGACGCTGCGGACGGCATAGCAGGACGGATCCAGGAACGGGCGTCGGAGGTTGAGGAAGGTCGAGATTCCGGAGACTGCCCGGCCGAAGGCAAGGCCGAGCCACAGGGGCAGGACAACGCCGCGGCAGCGTTTTCCGGGAAGGTAGATGTCCGCCAGGAGGCGGTACCATTCCTCGACGGTGGTGGTTTCGCTGTCCAGGACGTTGATGGCGGTGCCGGCGGCTTCGGGCTGCACGGTGGCGAGGTAGAGGGCGGCGGCCACGTTGCGGACATGGGCGAGGGGCCAGCGGTTGCGGCCGCGCCAGGGACCGAAATGGACGATCCAGGGGGAGGCGCGCAGAAAGGCGACGATACGCGGCGTGAGGGTAGGGTCGCCGGGGCCCCACACGGCGCCGGGCCGGAGGATGCTGTAGCGATCCGGAGGCAGCCCGGCGCGGATGCACGCTTCCGCCGCGATCTTGAACTCCGGATAGGGATTGGCGGGGGCCGTGGTGGGGAGGAGTTCCTCTTCGCCCTCCCCGTGGAAGTCGCCGATGCCATAGACGTCCGTGGTCGAGACGAACACGAATCTGTCCACCTCGCATTCGCGGCAGAGCCGGACCAGGTGTTCGACGGCATCGAGGTTGGTCTGCCGGAACTCGCGGCGTCGGCCGACGTCGGTGGCGCGGCCGGCGCAGTGGACGATGGCCCGGGGGGGAGGGTTGCCGATGGCCTCTTGGAGCGACGCGGGATCGGTCACGTCGCCGGGGTGGGTTTCGAGACAGCCGTCGCGTTCGAGGGCCCCGATTTCGGGAGGCATCGGCGAGCGGTGTTGGAGGGCCCCGACGCGCCATCCCCGGCGGGCGAACTCCTGGGCGCTGTGCCGGCCGATGAAGCCGCCGGCGCCGGTGATGAATACCCTCGGTTTCATGGGATGATCCCGTGCTGCCGGCCGAGGCGGGCGAAGTGTTCCAGGGCCTCGTCGAGGTCGGCCCGGGTCAGGGAGTTCATGACGCAGAGTCGCAGGCGGCATTCCTTGCGCCGCACGGCCGGATAGGTCACCAGATTGGTGAAGACCCCGGCCCGGCGCAGGTCGTTGTGGAAGGCGGCCAGCCGGTCCTCGTCGCCCACCAGGATCGGGATGATGCCCGATTCGCCGGCGCCGGTATCGAAGCCCAGGGCGGCAAGGCCGCGGTGGAGATAGTGCACATTCTCCCAAAGCTCCTTCCGCCCGGCCGCGTCCGCGGCCAGCAGCTGGAAGACCTCGATGAGCCCGGCGACAACGGGGGGAGGCAGACTGGTGGAGAAGAAGTGCGTGCGCGCGTAGTAGCGCAGGTAGCGGACGAGGGCCGCGGAGCCGGCACAGTAGCCCCCCACGGCCCCGGGGGCTTTGCTGAGGGTGCCGTAGGTGATGTCGACCCGGCCCGGACAGCCGCGGTATTCCGCCGTGCCGCGGCCCGTCGCCCCGATGATCCCGAGGGCGTGTGCCTCGTCGATCATGACGCGTGCGCCGTAGCGCCGGGCCAAGGCGACGATCTCGTCGAGGGGGGCGACGTCGCCGTCCATGGAGAACACGCCGTCGGTCACGATCAGTCGGCCGCGCTGGGCCGGGGGCAGGCGTTCCAGATGACGTTCGAGGCTGCGCAGGTTCCGGTGCAGATACACCTTGATGTCCGCCCCCGAGAGCCGGCAGCCGTCGAAGATGGAGGCATGGTTGGCCGCGTCGTTGAGGATCACGTCACCCGGACCGCACAGAGCCGAAAGGACGCCGATGTTGCCGGAGTAGCCGCAGGGGAAGAGGATGGCGTCTTCGGCCCCGTAGAAAGCCGCGATGAGGGATTCGAGACGGCAGTGCAGTTCGGTGGTGCCGGCATACAGGGGTACGGCCCCCATGCCGTAGCCGAAGCGGGAGCAGGCATCCCGGGCGGCGGCGACGACGCGTGGGTGGGTGGTGAGCCCCAGGTACGAGTTCGAGCCCAGCATGATGACGCGGTGAGGGCTGCCGTCGGGTTCCCGGATGCGGGTTCGCGGCGAAGGGGGGTCGAGGAGAGGCAGCCCGAGCCCTTCGAGATAGGCCCGGGGAGAGGACTGCAGGTACCGGTCGAGGGCGTGCACCTTGTCGAGGATGTCCCCGGTGCCGTTCCCCGCGGCAAAGTCGGCGAAACTGCGGACGGGGGGTGTCTCTTGCGGCTCGGTCATGGCAGGTGCACCTTCCGTTCAGAACCGGCCCGGTCCCGTCCCCGGGGGGGCGCCGCGGGAACGGGGGACGGGAAAGGGGACGTAGGGGACGCAGGGGACGGAGGGGACGCAGGGGACGGAGGGGACGTAGGGGACGTAGGGGACGTAGGGGACGCAGGGGACGCAGGGGA
>JAFGRS010000818.1 GCA_016935045.1 Lentisphaeria bacterium
AGTGGGACGTGGACACGGAAGTGTACGACTCCGAAGTCTGGGCCCGCATCACGAATGCGCGCATCGAGAGCCAGGTGCGGCAGGCGAAGGCCCTCCTGTACCGGTTCCGCCAGAAGGAGTATCCGGACGAACGCGGGCTGGACGACGAGGGGGACATCGTCCTGACCGGGGAGTGGTGAGGTACGCCCCCCCCCGATCGGTCAAGGCCGCCGCGGGGCGGCTCACGATCGAGGTCGGAGTGCCTCGCCGATGCGCCCGGCGTCTCCGAGGCGGGGCCCGAAGGCGTAGTAGCTGCTGTCGGGAAGGGTATGCAGGAGGAAACCGCACTTGCCGGGGTCCGGGTACCCGTCCGTCAGGCAATCGGGGTCGGCGTAGGCGGCCTTGATTTCGCCGATGAAGAAATGGTTGGTGGGTCCGTCCACGGTCTGCACGAGTTCGCACTGCAGGTTGACGGACGCCTCCGCGATGAGGGGAGCGTCGGCGAGTTCTCCCTCGAAGACGGTGAAGACGGCGGACTTGTCGTGCTCCCTTCCCGAGACGATGCCGCAGTAGTCGGTCTTCACGAGGTGTTCCGGACGCGGGAAGCAGATGCTGAAGGCGCCATGCGCGAGGATGCCGGCGGGGGTGGCGCGGCTGCGCGCGATGCCCACGCCGATCCAGGGCGGTTCGGCGTTGACCCGGCAGACCCAGCCCGCCGCCATGAAATTGGCCCGGCCCTTCAGGGTGCACCCCACCAGGGTCACGGGCATGGGCACGAAGACGTTGGGAAGCAGGCGAATCTGTGCCATGTTCCCTCCTTCGGATGCGGACGCATACACCCCCGGATTCCGCCTCGTCGCGGGGCTGGACTCCGGCACGGAACATAGCGTTCCCGGCGCCAGGCGGCAATCCCGCGGCCGCGGCGGACGTAATGCCAGTGGAAATAGGAAGGACTCGGCAATCGGCTCAGCAGGAGCTTCGCCCTCCAGTCCGGACCGACTGCGCTACGCCCCATTCCCTGGAGGGCGAAGCTCCTGCTGAGCCGGTTCTCGGATTGGACTGAGGCCTTACGGATCGCTGCAATGCCTCTAGTCAAACCCGCGAGTGCCCGCGCGGCCGCGGGCGTTCCATGCCCCCTGGAGCGCGAGCGTACCGCGAGCATCCCTGCGTTGACTGAGGCCTTACGGATCGCTGTGCCAAGCGTTCGACAGCGTGGGTATGGCGGGCTATAGTTGCGGGCTGGCTGAACCCATTTCAGGACTCGGTTCCAGATTGAGGATTTTCGCGCATGAGCCAACAGCACATGAAGGTCAGGAAGCGTATTCGTCGCAAGCGCTATCTCGAGCGTGTTCGGGAACGGAAGAGGATTGCCAGGCGGCGTTCCTGAGTCAGGCCGCAGGGGTCTGCCCGTAGGGTCGGACCGCGTTGGGAGCGGCCGGCGGCGACAGGTCATGGTCATGGAGGATGGGCGAATGGGCGACAGGAAATACGTGTACTTTTTCGGTCCGGGCGGGGCGGAAGGCGGCGCAGAGCAGAAGAACCTGCTCGGGGGCAAGGGCGCGAACCTTGCCGAGATGTGCCGCATCGGTCTCCCGGTTCCCGCGGGGTTCACGATCTCGACGGACTGCTGCTCGGACTACTTCGCGAACGGCGGCACGTTCCCGGCTTCGCTGCAGGCCGAGGTCGAGGCGGCGATGGCGGGAGTCGAGAAGGCCATGGGGATGGGGTACGGCGACCCGCGGAACCCGCTGCTGGTCTCCTGTCGCAGCGGCGCCCGCAAGTCGATGCCGGGGATGATGGAGACGGTCCTGAACGTGGGGCTGGCTTCGAGCACGATTCCCGGGCTGGTGGCGAAGACGGGCAACGAGCGCTTCGTCTGGGATGCCTATCGGCGGCTGATCATGATGTACTCTGACGTGGTCATGGAGAAGGCCGAGGGCATCGAGCCGAAGGATGGCATGGGCATCCGCAAGCAGTTGGACGAACTGCTGGACGCATTCAAGCACAGGAAGGGCTACGCGGCAGACACGGATCTGACGGCGCGGGACCTGCAGCAGATTGTGGCGGAGTTCAAAAAACGGGTCAGGAAGGTGCTCGGACAGGAATTCCCGGACGACCCGATGGCGCAGCTCTGGGGCGGTATCGGGGCGGTCTTCAAGAGCTGGAACGGCAAGCGGGCGATTTCCTACCGCCGCATCGAGGGGATTCCGGACGCGTGGGGTACGGCCTGCAACGTCCAGGCCATGGTATTCGGCAACATGGGCGACACCTCCGCCACCGGCGTGGCCTTTACCCGCAATCCCGCCACCGGCGAGAACAAGTTCTACGGGGAGTGGCTGGTCAACGCCCAGGGCGAGGACGTGGTGGCGGGCATCCGCACGCCCAACCCCCTGAACGACGACACCAAGAACGACCAGAACCGACACCTGCACAGCCTCCAGGAAGCCATGCCGGAGACCTATACCCAACTCGACCGCATCCGCACCGCCCTGGAACGGCACTACAAGGACATGCAGGACATCGAATTCACCATCCAGGAAGGGACGCTGTACATGCTGCAGTGCCGTTCCGGCAAGCGCACCGGCACGGCGGCCCTCAACATGGCGATGGACATGCTGGCGGAGAAGCTGATTGACGAGCGGACCGCGGTGATGCGGGTGGAGCCCAAGCAGTTGGACGAGTTGCTGCATCCGATCGTGGATCCGGCCGCCGAGCGGAAGGCGGAGGCCTTTGCGAAGGGTCTTCCGGCGGGTCCCGGCGGGGCCTGCGGGGCGATCGTGTTCACGGCCCCGGATGCGGTAGCCTGGACCAAGCAGGGCAAGGACGTGATCCTGGTGCGTGAAGAGACGAACCCGGAGGACGTCGAGGGGATGCGCGCGGCGGTGGGCATTCTGACGGCCCGGGGCGGGATGACCTCCCACGCGGCCCTGGTGGCCCGTGGCTGGGGCAAGTGCTGCATCGTGGGTGCCGGGGCTCTGCACGTGGACGCCAAGGGCAAGCGGATGGGGGTGGGGGACCGCGTCTTCAAGGAAGGCGACGTGATCACCCTGAACGGGACGCGCGGTCTGGTATACCCTGGCGCCCTGGCGATGATGGACGCTTCGGAGAATCCGCGTTTTCAGAAGTTCATGAAGATGGTGGACGGGTTCCGGAAGATGGGGGTGCGGACGAACTGCGACACGCCGGACGACGCCAGAGTGGCCCGGGACTATGGCGCGGAAGGCATCGGCCTGTTCCGCACCGAGCACATGTTCTACGGCAAGGGAGCCGACAAACCCCTGTTCCTGCTGCGCAAGATGATCCTGAGCAAGACGCTCGAAGAGCGCCGCAAGGCCCTGAAGGAACTCTTCCCCTACGTCAAGAAGGACCTCAAGGCTACCTTCGAGGCGATGGAGAATCTGCCCGTGACGGTTCGCCTGCTGGATCCGCCCCTGCACGAGTTCGTGCCGCAGGACCGGGCCAGGCAGGCCGAGCTGGCCGCGGCCCTGGGTATACGCGGCGCCGATGTGCGCAAGCGTGGGGAAGCCCTGCACGAGACGAATCCGATGATGGGGCACCGCGGAGTTCGCCTGGGGATCACGTACCCCGAAGTGACCGAGATGCAGGTTCGGGCGATCCTCGAGGCGGCGGCCGAACTGCTCAAGGACGGCAAGAAGGTCTACCCGGAGATCATGGTGCCGGTGACCTGCGACGTACGCGAGCTGGACGTGACCAAGGGGATCGTGGACCGGGTCTACGCCGAAGTGCTGGTGAAGTTCGGCCTCCAGAGCCTGGATGTCAAGTACGGCACCATGATCGAAATCCCGAGGGCGGCGCTGCTGGCGGACCGCATGGCCCGGACGGCGGAGTTCTTCTCCTTCGGCACCAACGATCTGACTCAGATGGGCTTCGGCTTCAGCCGGGACGACATGGGCGGCTTCATGGGCGACTATCTCGAACAGCAGATCCTCGATGCCGATCCCTTCCAGACCATCGACCAGGACGGGGTCGGACAGCTCATCGAGATGGCGACCCGGAAGGGGCGCGCCACCCGTCCGAAGTTGAAGGTGGGCATCTGTGGCGAGCAGGGGGGCGACCCGGCGTCGGTGGCGTTCTGCTACAAGACGGGGCTGGATTACGTGAGCTGTTCGCCGTACCGCGTCCCCATCGCGCGTCTGGCGGCGGCCCAGGCCGCCATCAACGCGGGCTGACCGCGGCATCCCTGACGCAGGGCGTGGATCCGCGACACTCTCCCCGGCCGTTGCCGCGGAGTGCGACGGACTCCCGGTGCGGACCCTCAGGGCCCGCGCGGGAATAACTTCCCATTTTGCTGCAGCCAATCCCGGTTCCTGGCAAGGCGCGAGCGCAGCGGGCATACCCGCAGTG
>JAFGRS010000819.1 GCA_016935045.1 Lentisphaeria bacterium
CCTGGACGTTGTGGTGGTCCACGCCAAGGGGCAGGGAGCGGATCAGACGGAATGGGCCGACTCGGAGGTGCTGACCTTCCCGGTGCTGCCGGGGGCGTTGCGGCGGCAGAGGGAATGGGTGGTGGGGATTGCCTGGGGGGCCTATCACTTCAACGAGGAATGGGGCGCGTTCCGGAACCTGGAGGTCGCCATGCTCACGGAAGACGATCGCAAGCGTCGGATCTGGGATGCCCTCGATCTCGAACAGCCCGAGCTGGCCGCGGTGCGCACCTTCCTGGCGGAGGGTAGGGAGGCGGACGCCGTGAAGGCCCTGATCGACCACTTCCGCCGCCGGCCGCGCCCGGTATGCGCCAATCCCCTCGGCCCCGCCTCCGACGGCAATCTGCGCCGGGCCGACGAGACCCTGGCCCGCACCTACCGACTTGCCGGCTGTCCCCCCTACACGTTCCCGGACGCCATCGTCTGGAACCTGGATCCCTTCGATTACAACCAGTGGCCCATCCACCTCAACCGGCACACCGAATGGCGGTTCCTCGGCGAAGCGTACCTGCGCACCGGGGACGAGCGCTACGCCCGGGAGTGGGCGGCCCAGGTGGACCATTGGGTGGACTCCATGCCCGTGATCATCGCGCCGAACTGGATTCAGGGACCCTTCAACGCGCCGGGCAGGGCCGCCCTCTCCCTGGATGCCGGGATCCGCCTGGGGCAGCACTGGTTTCCGGCATTCGAGGTGTTCCGCGGCTCGTCCGAGGTGGGGGATGGGACCCTCCTGAGCTTCCTGCGCAGTTGCCTGGACCATGCCGAGTACCTGCTGCGGGACGAGAACTTCAAGGCGGGCAGCAACTGGGGCGCCATGGAGTGCAACGGTCTCTTTCACCTGGGGGTCCTGCTGCCGGAGTTCCGTGCCGCGCCGCGCTGGCGGGACACGGCCCTGGCCCGGGTCCTGGCGGAGCTCGGCAACCAGGTCTGCCCCGACGGGGCGCAGCAGGAGCTTGCGCCGGGCTACCACGGCGTCACCCTGGGCAATTTCCTCGGGGTGATGCGCCTGGCCCGGGCCAATGACGTGCCCCTGCCGCCGGAACTGGTCGCGGGTCTGGAACGGATGTTCGACGTCTACCTGCGCATCGCCATGCCGGACCTCCGCACCCCGAACCTCAACGACAGCGGCCGCGTTGCCGTCGCCGGCTATCTCCGCAGCGGCTTCGAGCTGTTCCCGGAGCGGGGGGATTTCCTCTGGGGCGCCACGAGCCGGAAGGAGGGCGTGGTCCCGGAGTACGTCTCGACGGTCCTCCCCTACGCGGGTTGGGTCGTGATGCGCAGCGGCTGGCAGGCGCAGGACCGTTGCCTGCTGTTCGACGCGGGGCCCTTCGGCACCGGCCATCAGCACGAGGACAAGTTGGGCCTCATCCTCTTTGCGCACGGCCGTCCCCTCGTCGCCGAGGCGGGAGTCTATGCCTACGACACCAGTGCCTGGCGGCGATACGTCCTCAGTACCCGGGCCCACAGCACCATCCGCATCGACGGCAAGGACCAGAACTGCCGCGCCGACCGAACGGAATACAAGGCCGGCGGTCCCGAAGAGTACGGCTTCTTCGATACACCCGACTACTGCTACGCCCGCGACACCCACCGCGCGGGATACGGGAACCCTCCCGACCGTGCCGTGAGCCACCGACGACGCGTGCTCTTCGTCAAACCCGGGTATTGGATCGTCGTCGACGATCTGGCGGCAGCCGATGAGGGGCTTCACCGGGCCGAAAGCCAGTTCCTTCTCGACGCCGAAGACGCGACGGCGGACGGCGAGACCCTGGCCGTAACCGGTTCCGGGGGGGGCCCGGGCCGGGTGGCCCTGATCCCGCTGCACGGGGAGGGCCTGCGCGTGCGCATTGCCAAAGGCGAAACCGAACCCGATGTCCTGGGGTTCATCCCGGAGGGGTTCAACCGCCTGCGTCCCGTTCCCGCCGTGATCTACGGCCTGGATTTCCGGGGTCGGGGCCTGATGGCCTTCGCGCTCGTGCCCTTCGAGGGTGACGCCTGCCCCATCGCCCGGGCGGACTCCGCAACCGAGGGTGAGGCACGGACGATCACCCTCGCACACCGCGACGGCAGCCGACGTTCCTTCCGGATCACCCCCGACTGCCTGAGCTGCCTGGACCCGGAACGGCCGTTCGTTGCCTCGGAACCCATCCTCACCCCCGCCGGCCAGACCCCGCCCGCCGGCACCAAGTGAGCACCCGGGGGCCTCGGCGATGGCCGTGAGGGGCTTGCCCGTTCACGCCTCGTCAGCGGCTGGGCCGCGGTGGCCCCTGCTGCGGCGGCCGCGGTAGTTCAGTCCCGTAGTTCCGGGGGCGCTGCCGGCGGGATGGAAGTTCTCGAGACCGGCGTTCCAGCGGAGCTTGCTCATGGGGATGGCGCCGCCGTCGTCGAAGAGGACCACGGGCTGTCCGTCATCCCGGGTCCCCTCCTGAACGGTCAGGCGGTCCCGCAGCAGCCAATCGAGCAGGATTCCGGCGGCCGGTTCCGGGGGGAGCCATGCCTGGTAGGTGCGCCGCAGGCGGTCGACGGCAGAGGGTTTCTCGGCGTCCCGCAACAGCCAGGGGCGACCCTCACGCACTTCTTCGAAGGCCGCGTGCACCTGCAGGGCGGCCTCCTTGCCCTGGCGCAGTACACCTTCCTGCAGGCTGGCGACCGAGCGCACCTCCTCCGCGGCTTCGTGCAGCTCCGCCACGCCGGCCGCATCGAGGGGAGCACCTCGCCGCAGCCACTCCCGGATCCCTTCGGCGCCGCGCGCCGCCGGCGTCTCGACGACCTCCGGCAGGCGGTCCAGAGCGCCAAGCGCCTCCCGGATGTCTTCCCGGAAGGCGCGGTACGCCAGGACCCTCTGCCGCATGCGTCCGATCATGAAGAGCGCGTCTTCGAGCAGCGGCAGAACGAGGGTCCCGGGGGTTGCCGCCAGGCGGTCGGGTTCTTCCGCCGCGAGGCGCTTGAGTTCGTCCATGGCGCCGCAGACATCGCTGAAACCGGTCTGTCGCGTGCTCACAATGGGCCTCCTCCGCGCCCGACAGGGGCCGAACCGCGGACAGCGGGAGGGCCCCCCCCGCGGGCGCTCCGCCGCGGGGCCGCGCGGGCGTCCCGGCAACCGCAGCCGCGTCGCCCCCGGGTCGCGGGTTCAGCTGACGGCGGCGCCGCTGGGGATCTCCCCGTCCACGGTCAGGAGCCGCATCTTCCTGCCCTTGCGGGCGGCGAGCAACATACCGTCGGACTCGACGCCGAAGAGCACGGCCGGTTCGAGGTTGGTCACCACGATGACCGTGCGCCCGAGCAGGCTGTCGGGATCATAGGCGCCGGCGATTCCGGCGACGATCTGGCGGATGTCGGCGCCGATTTCGACCTGGAGTTTGAGCAGTCGGTCGGATTCCTCGATGCGGCAGGCATCGACCACGACACCCGTCCGCAGCCGCACCTTGGCAAAGTCCTCGATGCCGACGGTCACCAGGTTCTCCGCCTCGGGACCTGCCTTGGCGGAGGCCTTGGCCGCGGACTTCCCGCGGGGGGCCTCGGCGAGGGTCTCGGACGCCGCCGCGATCCTGGGGAACAGGGGTCCCAACGCTCCGACCCGCGTCCCGGCCGCAAGCCCCCCCCAGGCCGCCATGGCGGCGAACCGGGGACGCGCGGCCGCTTCCCCCAGACCCAGTGCCTGGCGCAGGGCGGTCATCTTCCCGGGCATGACCGGGAATAGGAGACCCGACACGATGCGCAGGCACTCGCTGCTGTGGTAGAGCACCCGGGCCAGGGCCGCGCCATCGCCCTGTTTCGCCAGTTTCCAGGGCTTCATCCTGTCGAAGTAGCGATTGCCGGCGCGGACCGCGGCAAGGACCTCGGCGATGCCCCGGTCCAACTGCATCTGGGTCAGGTAGCTCTGCATGTGGCCCACGGCCGCCAGGACGGCGCTGACCAACTCCTCCTCGGCCGCCGCCGGGGCGGGGGCCTCGGGGAGGGTGCCGCCCAGGCTGCGCTGCACCATGGTGAGAACGCGGCTGGCCAGGTTGCCGAGGTCATTGGCCAGGTCGGCATTGTAACGGTTCACGAAGGCTTCCTCCGTGAAGGCTGCATCCTGGCCCAGGGTCATCTCGGCCATGAGGAAGTACCGGAAGGCATCGACGCCGTAGGTGTCGGCCATCTCCATCGGGTTGACCACATTGCCCAGGGACTTGCTCATCTTATCCCGGCCGACGAGCCACCAGCCATGGGCGAAGACGGTGCGCGGGAGCGCCACGCCGATTGCCTTGAGCATGGTGGGCCAGTACACCGTATGGGTGGTCAGAATGTCCTTCCCGATCAGGTGACAGGATGCCGGCCACCAGCGTTCGAAGCGCTCCGGGTCGGCCCCGTAGCCGATGGCGCTGATGTAGTTGACCAGGGCATCGAACCAGACGTAGGTGACGTACTCCTGGTCGAAGGGCAACTCGATGCCCCAGTTCAGGCGGTTTTTCGGCCGGCTGATACAGAGGTCGTTGAGGGGTTGGCGCAGGAAGCCGAGGGTCTCCTGCCGGCGGTGTTCGGGGCGGATGAAGTCGGGGTTGCCCTCGATGGTCTGCAGCAACCAGTCCTGGTAGGCGCTCATGCGGAAGAAGTAGTTCTTCTCGAACAACCGTTCCACGGCCCGGGAGCACTCGGGACAGAGCCCGTCCCGGAGGTCGCGCTGGGTGAAGAAGCGCTCGCAGGGAACGCAGTACCAGCCCTCGTACTCCGCCGCGTAGATCTCGCCCCGGTCGTAGAGGTCCTGGAGAATCTGCCGCACCACGACCTGGTGACGTTCCTCGGTGGTACGGATGAAGTCGTCGTGCGTGATGCCCAGGCGCTCCCAGAGCTGCTGGAAGCGGACCACCGTGCGGTCGCACTGTTGCCGGGGCGTGATTCGGTGCTGTTCGGCGGCGCGTTGGACCTTCTGCCCGTGCTCGTCGGTTCCGGTCAGGAAGTGGGTGGGCACGTCGAGCAGGCGGTGGTAACGGGCAAGCACATCGGCCAGGATTGTGGTGTAGGCGTGTCCGATGTGCGGTTTGTCGTTGACATAGTAGATCGGTGTTGTTATGTAGAAGGTGTTTCTTTCCATTGTCGTGGTTCCTTGAGGGTAGGGAATCGTGCGCCCTCGAGGGGGCCGCACGGTCACCGGGCGGCGTTGCGGGACCCGGCACGGCAGGATCTTCGCCCTCGAGGGGAGTTCCTCCGGGGCGCCCTCAGGCGGCAACCTGGGTTCCGACCTCGCGCTGCCAGAACAGCGCCACGGCCAGCAGCACGAAGAAGGTCACGAACAGCAACGCGTAGATGCCGCCGAAGCCCACGTAGGACAGGGGGATCGAGCGCTTGGCCGCCAGTGCGTCGGCCATCCAGAAAAGCTGCCAGTTGGGCACACAGGCATAGAGGACCGAGGCCAGTCGGCTTCCAGGGTTGGGATAGGGCGAGCCGTAGGTGCCGCCCACGGGGGTCCTGGGCCGGGCCGGAGAGCGGCGGAACACGAAGGCGGTAAAGACCCCGCCTTTCTCCGAACCGCGGAGCTGGGAGCGCTCGTCCAGAATGGGGTGCGTTTCCCAGGTCAGGGCTTCGGCGTCATAACGTGCCATATACCGGGGCGGCGCCGGCAGGTCTCGGACCTCGTCCATCCAACCCGCACCGTCCCGCCACGTCACCTCCGGTTGGGTTCCCACCGGGGGCAGTCCGGGGGGATTCTCGCTGTTGCTCCACACGGTGAACACGCGTCCGCCGTCGGCCGGCTCGGGCCGCGACCAGCGGCCCACGGTCATTGTCTCCGTGGGTACGAAGGTGTAGTCGGAAACCCAGAGGATGCCTTTGCCGGCGGGCGCGCTGTCCGACCACGCCTCGTGGGTATGTCTGCCGAGGAGGTAGTCGGACATCAGGCCCACGACGAAGATGACCACACACAGCAACAGGTTGCTGACCAGGCCGAAGCGGGTCGACAGGGCCGTGGCGAGACTGCCCATGGCCCAGACCGAATAGAGAATCAGCACCAGGGCCGGCACGGTCTCGAAGGAAAGGCCCACGCGCTCGCCTCCCACGGGGATGTAGTACACCACCACCAGCAGGATCGGGAACAGGGCCAGCATGACCTTCACCGCGGCCATGGGGAAGGAGGACCGGGTGACGTAGTTGTGGATGCCGCCCAGAATGACGCTTAGGGCCAGCACCCCGAAGTAGATCCCGAGGACCGTATTGTCGAGGCGGAACTGGTCCTTGGCGACACGGATGCTGATGACCGTGGCGATGGCACAGAGCAGGCAGAATACGGCCAGGGCCACGAGAATGCCGAGGATCTTCGCGACGATGAACACCGGCCGTTCGACCGGCTTGGCCAGGAGCAGCAGCGCCGTGCCGTTTTCGATTTCGCGGCTGATGGCATGGCTGGCGCAGAGCACGGCCAGCAGCCAGCCGAGGACCAAGGTTGTGGCCATGGCGCTGTCCACCACCAGCTTGATCTGCTCCCGGAACACGAACATGGTGAAGATCGGGAAGATGCCGATTAGGCTGAGGGCGGTCAGCAGCAGGAGCAGGTAAATCGGCTCCCGGAGGCTCTCGCGCAGGGTGTTTTTGGCGATCTGGTACAGGGCTGTCATAGGGAAGATGGGCCGCCGCAGGGGGACCCCACCCGGGCACTACGGCGCGGGCTGTTCGAGGGGAGGCATCAGTTGGGGCGTGATCAGCGGTTCCGGGGGCGCGGCGGGGGTGGCCAGGGCGCCGGGAGCAACCGCCTGCCCCCCGACGGCCGCATCCAGTTTCTCCGCGTAGGCGGCGAAGTCCCTGGCCAGGTTCCGCTGCCTGAGCAATACCCCCAGCGCCGAGGCGTTCTGCACCCAGTCCTTGCTATTGAAGACCACCGTCGGGTACTTCCCGCGAACCGCGTCGACGAAGCGCTCGGGAACGAATCCCGCGTCGCCCAGGATGACGATGCGGGCCGGATGCAGGAAATCGACGAATTCCGCGTACTTGGCCTCTTCGAAGACCATCGCTTCCGGGACCGACGGCATGAAGAACAGCTCCGCGCGCCCGCCCCGCTCCGGGCTGACCAGCACGATGGGCTGCTTCGTCCGGTGCTGGGCCAACTCGGCCAGCAGGCGCGACTTGGCGACGTTGCCGGTCACCATCAGCGTCTCCACGCGTCGCCGCGGGAAGATCCGGCGGAAAATGTTGATGTCATCCCAGAAACCGGCTTGTACGGCCAGACTTCCCAGAAGAGCCGCGATCAGCACCACACTGCGTCGGCCGTTCGTGTGTCGCATATCACCATACCTCCTCCGTACTCGCCCCGGATCCGCTCGGAACAGACGCCCCGCCGCAGCCGTCACGAGTGACATCACCGGTCGCAACCGTTATACTATGGAACCGATACGGAAAGTTGCAAAGCGATACGGGCAACCGAAAGGGGCTCCCCGGCGCGGTTGCCGCCCCAGGAGAGGGATCATGGCCGTCCAGGCACTGCTGCCCCTGAGCGACGCGGACCTCCCGCGTCTGGCGATCTTCCTGAGCGGCGGCGGCAGCAATGCCGAGCGGATTCTCTCTCGGGCGGCCGCGGCCGCGTCGCCGCCGTTTCGGCCGGTGGCTCTGGTGACGGATGCTCCGCAGACGAGTCGTGCCGGGGAGCTGGGGGCCCGGTTCGGGTTACCGGTGGTTGCCCTGGACATCCGGCGCTTCTACGAGGAGCGGGGGGAGGGCCGTGTCTCCATCGCTACGCCGCGGGGTCAGGCGATCCGGGAGGAATGGACCCAGGCGCTTCGCGCCCGGCTCGCGCCCCATCGGGTCGACTTCGGGGTCTTTGCCGGCTTTGTGCCCCTGACGAACCTCACCGCCGACTTCCCCTGCCTCAACGTCCATCCCGGGGACCTCACCTATCTTAAGGATGGGAAACGGCACCTCGTCGGTCTGCACACGCTTCCCATCGAACGCGCCATCCTCGAAGGGCTGGACTACCTCCGGTCCAGCGTGATCCGGGCTCTCCCCTACACCGGCAGGGGTGAGGACATGGACAACGGCCCCATCCTCGGCATCTCGGGCCCCGTTCCCATCGACCTGGCCGGCGCCGAACTCGATGCCCTCCGGCGCGAACAGGCACAGCGCCCGGGGAAGCGTCCCAGGGGAGGCTACGGGGACCGCCTCGAACAGCTCGCCGCGGCGCACCAGGAGAGGCTCAAGGAACATGGGGACTGGACCGTGTTCCCGGCCGTCGTCTTCGATGTGGCCCGGGGACGCTTCGGGCTGGACGAACGGGATGGCCTCCACTACCGCATCGGCGCGGCCTGGCATCCCATCGAGACCGTCGTCTACGACGAAAACGGAAGCCGGGAAGTCCTCTTCCGCGCCGGCCAGTGAGGCAACCCCCCCGCCTCCCCGGAGGCCGCCCGGGGACCCTGCGGCGTACTGGAGGGCGACGCTCCGCGGAGCCGCATCCCCATCCCCCGGAGGGCGACGCTCCGCGGAGCCG
>JAFGRS010000820.1 GCA_016935045.1 Lentisphaeria bacterium
GTCCATCCGGGATGGTGCGCGGAGGGCCGCGCTCCGTACGGGGGAAGGGGATGGTGCGCGGAGGGCCGCGCCCCGTACGGCGGAAGGGGATGGTGCGAGGTGTTCTGAGCCCCGCCTCGGGGGCAGGGTCAGGGTTCGAGCCGGCCGTCGATGGCCCACAGGCCCGGGACTCCGCCGATGGTGGTGGTCGACAGGGCGGTGACCGTTTGCTCATCCCGGATGAAGAGGCTGTTCCAGAGGCAGGCCCTGCCTGCGTCGGGACGGAAGGGCACGACGGGAGTGCCGAAGTTCCGCGCCGAGGGGTCCCCCAGGGCCACGGCCAGGGTCCAGGCCTCGCCGAACTCGTCGGTCTGGTAGGACAGGATGGTCGTGCCGCGGGGGAACTGGCGCAGGTAGGGGGCTCCGGCGTAGATCCGCGGCGGCGGTGGGGAGCGCAGGGCAGGCCAGCGTTGGGGGCTGTCCGGACCGATGCAGGGTTGTCGCCAGCGCAGCTCGAGGGTCGAGAAGAGGATGGCCGGCTGGAGCTTGCCGCGTACGCCCTGGTCCTCGATGGCCACGGCAATGCCGGAGCCGTCCCCGAGCAGGAGAGGCACGGGCATCCCGTCCCGGCGTCCGGGTCGGAAGGCGACGCGCTCCGGCGGCCCCCAGCTGCGGCCCTCGTCGTGGGAACGCAGGAGGGTAATCTCCTGCTCGCGACTCTCCGGATACGGGAATTCGTTGGCAAAGAACAACTCGATCTCGCCATCGGCAAGCTGGATCGCGGCGGGTTCCCAGCAACCGTTTTCCGGCCGGGCGCCGGCCTGGTACGCGAGGGCATGGTCCTGCCAGCTCGCACCGCTGTCCCGGCTGGCGTAGACGCGGATGCCGAAGCGCTGCTCGCCCACCTCCCGGGGACGTTCGTTGACAAACAGCAGGATGGCGCCGTCGTGCAGCTGCAGCAGCTCGCAGTTCGTCGCCACGCCGTGAGGGAACGTGGCCACCCGAACGGGTTCCGCCAAGCGCGTGCCGTCGTCCGTGCTGAGGGCGACGCAGCCGTGTCCGCCGCGGTCGAAGCAGGCCATCACCCGGCCGTCCCGCAGGCGGATCATGCGGCCGTAGTTGCCGCCGCGCACGAGCAGCCGCAGGCTCTCGGGCAGCCAGCGGATGGACGGCTCCGCGGCGCCCTCCGCCGCTGCGCACGCGGCGGCAACGCCCACGCCGACGGCCACCAGAGAGCACAGGTGTCCCCATGCGTACCCGTCGGTTCGTGTCGGAGCAGAGGTGGACATCGGCTTCTTTCCGTACCGGGCCGCGGCTGGTACCGCGAAATGTCCCAGGATCCCAGCGCACCCCACTGTGGGCGGCGCCCTCTCGAAGAGCCTGCGCCGGGTCGAAGGTCGACCGGCGACGCCCCGGCGGATCGGGAGTCGCCGCACGGAGTGCGCCTCCCACCTTTGCGGCCCGCTCCTGCGACGGATCCTCAACCAGCCGTGCGACGGCGCAATCCCTCAGTCACGTGGGGAAGGGGTGTGAGGAACCGGCGGAGGCCGCCGACTCCATCACCTGCCCTGAGCCTGGCGCCATGGCGTTGGAGCCGGCCGTCCTCGACCGTACCCCCCGTGACTGAGGCCTTACGCGGAGGCCGGCCCCAACCTGGCAAACCGCCCGGGAACATCGTACTGTATGACGACGATGACAGCCGATGCAAGTCCTTCGGCTGCGAGCCGGTCGACAGGGCACGGAAGCGGCCCGGCCATTCCTGGTGGAGCCACCCGGGGAGGCCAGGGAGGCGCAACGCGACAGGGAGTGCCATCCGTTGGGTCAAGCGGGTACAGAAGCAACGGCGTCCCCCTCCTCCGGGGACCCCCGCGGAATGTGGTTGACCGCACTGGGGACCTGGCTGGGCGCCTTCCTCTTTCTCGCGTTCGTGGTGGATATGCGGGTTTTTTACGAGGCCGGTCTCTGGTTTCCCCCTTTCCAGTTGGACCCCCGTTTCTGCCTTCCCGTGCTGCGCTTTCCCGGTGGAGCGGTTGAGCTTGCGGATGGGTTCCTCGCGCAACTGGACCACTACGGTTGGGTGTCGGCGGCAGTGTTGGCGACGATCGTGACGTTCCTGGCCCTGGGCCTGGGGCACATCGCTTCGAGAATGCTGGGCAGAGGCGGTCCCCTGTGGGCCTGCCTGGCGGCCACCCTGGCGCTGATTTCCCTGGGTCGCCATGTGCGCCATGGGACCGCGTTGCTGGGACTGACTCTTGCCGTCGGCCTGGCGCTCCTGCACACCGCCCGCCGCCCGTCCTCCCGGGCCGGGCGTCTGGCGCAGTTGCTGGTCCTGGGGACCGCGCTCTACTACCTCGCCGGCGGGCCGGCGGCGGCATTCTTCCTGCTATGTGCGGCGGGGGAATTCGTCGCTCCGCGGGACGAGGTGACCGGTGCGGCGACGCTGCTCTGTGGGGTGGCGATACCGATTGCCGTCGGTGTGCTGGCCTGCGGGTTGCCGTTTGCCGACGCCTTTGGCCGGCTGCTGCCGATGTACTCGCCCGGGCAGTACGAAGGGCTGCTGGCCCTTTCCGCGCTGTACGCTGTCGTCGCCGTGTTGTGTGCCGTTGCGGTCCTTCGCGCCGCGCAGGGGGGCGACCCTCGGGCGCTCGAACCGGGGTCGTGGCGGCACAGACTCACCGTGCTGTGGGGACGGCATCCCCGTGCAGCCCGGCTTCTGCCGCCGCTGGCGGCGGCGGCGGTCGTGCTGGCCTGTGTGGACTGGCAGCGGGGTCTCGAACTCGACCTTCGCCGGGCGGCACGGCGAGGAGACTGGCAGGCGACGCTGGCGTTTGCCTCGCGCCTGCGGGGGCGGGAACCCGCCCTGGCAACCAGTTACTGCATCGACCGGGCTCTGCTGCATACGGGGGAGCTGCTGGAGACGATGTTCCGTTTCCCCCAGGCCCCCTTGGCGCTGACCCTGGGCATGGCCCTGGACGTCCGCACCATACCCGAGATCTTCGAACTCCGGCGCATGCTTTACTTCGACATCGGGGACGCCACCCTGGAGATCGGCCTCCTCAACGAGGCCGAACACGAGGCATTCGAGATGCTCACCTGCGCGGGACCGCATCCCACGATCCTGCTCCGGCTGGCGCGCATCTACACGGTCAAGGGGAACCTGCCGGCGGCCAGACACGCGATCGAGGCCCTGACCCGGGACATTGTCCACCGCTCCCGGGCGCGGGAATGGCTGCGGCAGTTGGACAGGGACCCGGCCGCCATGGTCACGCCCGGGGTGTTGGCCATGCGCAAGCGCAGGCCGGTGGACGACGCCTACCACGTCGGCCTGGATGTGCCGCGACGCTGCGAGGTGCTCCTGGCCGCCGATCCGACCAACCGCCTGGCCGTGGATACCCTGATCGGGCAATGCCTCCTGGAACGGGACCTCGAAGCAGTGGCCCGGAACCTCGAGCGTCTGCGCACCGCGGGCTATACCCGCCTGCCCCGACACGTGCAGGAGGCCCTCATCGTGTACGAGGCCGTCGGCCATGCCCCGGCGCCTGCATCGGGGTGGACCCCCGACCCCGAACCGGCGGCGGCCTACCGTGAGTTCAGTGCCGCCCTGCAGCCCTACTACGCGTCCGGGGACACCCAGGGTGCCCGGAAGGCATTGGCCCCCCGTTTCGGGCATACCTTCTATTATTATTACGCCTGCGGTCGTTCACCAGGGATGTCGGAGCGATGACCAGGAAGGAAAGGAACGCTCCCGTCTCCGCCGCGGCCGGATTGCGGGTCCTCCGGGCCCTGAGCCTGGTCGTGCTGCTTGCCGGTTGCGGCGCCCCGCGCCCCCGGGGGAATGCCGTCGCGGAGGACCGTGCCCCCGTCATCGCGCCCGACCTCGCCGGCACGGTCGTTCCTCCCAACATCGCCCCGGTGCCTTTCCGGGTGTGTGAGGAGGCGTCCGCCTACTTCGTTTCCCTGGAGACCGGGACGGGGCAGCCGCTGGAGGCGCGTTCCACCGACGGGCGGATCATGCTCCCTCCCCGCGCCTGGCGGGAACTGCTGGCGGATGCGAAGGGCCGGACGGTCCGGGTAACCGTGTGGGCATACAGGAAGGCCTCGGGATGGCACCGCTTCGAACCGGTTACCTTCGACGTCGCGACCGACCCCATCGATGAGTACCTCGTCTACCGGCGCATCACCCCGCAGTACAGCCTCTGGTACGACGTGGGGGTGTTCCAGCGACACTTGCCTACCTACGCCGAGGAGCCCGTCCTCCAGGGACTGCGCTTCCAGAACGGCTGCACGAATTGCCACGCCTTCCCCGCCGGAAACCCTGCCACCATGTCCATCGCCACACGCTCCGAGTCCTTCCGCAGCGCCTGCCTGCTCGTGCGCGGGGACCGCATGCAGACCCTGGACACCAAATGGAACTACACGAACTGGCATCCCTCGGGGCGCTACGCCGCCTATTCCCTCAACCACGTGGTCCAGTTCTTCCATGCCATGGGGGACGAGGTGCGGGATGTCGTCGACCTGGATTCGGAGATCGTGATCTATGATGCCGAGACGGGAGACGTGTTCACGGCGGCGTCCCTGACCGATCCCCAACGCATGGAAACCTACCCCGCGTGGAGTGCGGATGGAAAGACGCTCTTCTTCTGCAGCGCTCCGATCACCTGGGAGGATCGCCGCGGCGCCCTGCCGGAGTGCTACGCCGAGATCCGCTACGACCTGAGGAAGGTCTCCTTCGACCCGGCCACGCGTGCCCTGGGGGAAGCCGAGACGGTACTGGAAGCCGCCGCCGTCGGCAAGAGCATTCTGTTGCCCCGGGCGTCGCCGGACGGCCGCCTGCTGGTCTGCTGCCTGTGCGCCTACGGTTGCTTCCCGATCTACCAGCCTTCGAGCGACCTCTATGCCCTGGACCTGGAAGACGGTTCGCTGCGCGAACTCACGGTCGTCAACAGCCCCCTCTCGGAGTCCTACCATAGCTGGTCCAGCAATGGTCGTTGGCTCGCCTTCAGCTCGAAACGGGACGACGGCATATGGACGCGGACCTACCTGGCCCACTGCGACGAACAGGGGAACTTCGGGAAGCCCTTCCGCCTGCCCCAGCGCGACCCCGGATTCTACGACGGATACCTCAAAACCTACACCGTCCCGGAACTCGCCACCGCGCCCGTGCGCGTGAGTGCCAGGGCCCTGGCCCGGGCCGCACGGACACCCCAGCGCGTCCGTGTCGAGCTGCCGGAGACCACCATGAGCCCCAAGTCCGGGGACGCGCAGAGCACGGTTCCCTGGCGCGCCGGGGACAAGGGTTCCCGGCGGTAGACATGCCGGCCCCGCACGGTCCATGTCACTGGCGCAGGGTGGCGATGGCATTGCCGGGCCCCAGGACCGCGATCCTGGGCCGGAAGCCGGAGGCAGCGTCGGTTTCGACGGCCGCGAAGCTCATGATGGTGA
>JAFGRS010000821.1 GCA_016935045.1 Lentisphaeria bacterium
GGCGCTTCCTGTGCGGCGGGGGTTTCCGTCTTGGCGGGTGCCGGTTCCGCATCCTCCGTCGCGCCGGGCGCGGCTGCCGGCGGGGCACTCTGTACGGGAGTGCATTCTTCGGCCGGGGGGAACCACTTCTCCCCCTCGCCCATACCGTTGCGGGTGAGGGCGATGAGCCAGCGCCAGAAGATGGCGTTCTCACGTTTGCCCTCGAAGGGCTGTCCGCCTTCGTTTTCGAGATTGCGGTTGACGGCGAAGAAGGTATCGCCGATGACCACGACCAGGCCCCGGCCGACGCGGCGCATGACGATCAGTTCCCGGCCATCGGGATAGAAGGAGATGACGAGGCGGTTCGGGTCGTCGCAGATCACGGGCCAGGCTGCGTGGAAGCGGACGTAGGCCATATAGGTCCCGCCGCTGAAGAAGGGGGCTTTGAAGTGGCCCAGGGGGATGGGTTCCATGCCCGCCGCCTCCTGTTCCGGCCGCAGTCCGATGGAGAAACCGAGATCCGCCAGGAGTTCGCGGCTGGGGCCGCGCTCCTCGTAGCCTACGATGGCCACGACCACGCCCCCGTTGCGGACGAAGTCCTGGACGGCCTGGCGTTCCTCGCGGCTGTAGGGCCGATAGGGGGCGACGATGGCCAGGAGGCGGGCCCGTTCGAGGCGTTCCGGGGTGATGTCGGGCAGATTGAGGGTCAGGAAATCGTCCCTCATGAATGCCATGCTGAGTCCCCCGAGTCCCTCGGGCCGCCAGGATTCGGCGCTGAATGCGCCCATGTGGTCGGTATCGATGTAGGCGAGGTTGTTGGGGACCCTTGGCTTGCCATCGGGGTCGACCCGTCCCTCCGGCAGGTACGTCCACGCGGCGTGGGTGGCGCGCGTAGCCAGGATCAGGGCGCTGGCGAAGACCAGGGCCACGCCGGCCCAGGTCGCGGGGCGGCCATCGACGAGCAGGATGACCGCCAGCAGAGCCAGCCCCATGCAGGCGAGGAGGAATTGGGGGCCCGGGAGTGCGGGACGGCGGCCCACCAGATAGGCATAGAGCCGCGAGGTGAAGGGGTAACACCCGACCGTCAGGCCGTTGGTGACCCCAGACGTGTCGCCGAAGCACACGATGCGCCCCTTGCCGAAGGGTTGCTCGGCCGCGAGCACGAGGTCGGCGAGTTTCTCTCCGGGATCGTACACGTCGTTGCCCATCATGGCGCGCTTGCTTTCCGGGTCGCCGGGGTCGGCCCAGCCCCAGCGCCCGATCAGCAGGGGGCGTGCGGGGGGACGCAGCAGGACGCTGGCGCCGATGACGGCGCCGAAGTCGTTTTCTTCGTCCCGGACGCCGAGGGTGGTGGGATGTGCCAGTGCCTCGTAGCTCTGCAGCCAGCCGCCGACGGTGAAGGTTGCCGAGTCGTAGGCGACGCGCATGGCGGTGGGGGCGAGAATCTCGTTGAAGCGGTTGCGTTCCTTGCCGGGGCCTTCTTCGAGGAGGTTGCCGTCCTGGTCCTTGTCCCAGGTGGTGTGTTCGCCCATGACCAGGAGGTTGCCGCCATTGCGCACGAATTCCCAGAGGCGTTCGCGCTGTCCTTCCTCCCAGGGTTCGTTGGGGAAGAAGAGCACCACGGCGTCGGCCCCTTCGAGGTCCTTTGCGGAGAGGTCCGGGGAGACGAGGGGTTTCATGCCGAGGCTTTCGAGGTAGGTGGGCACCATGCCGTACATGCCGATGGTGAGTCGGCCGTAATGACCGTGGCGCGGTCGCAGCCAGTTCAGGAACCCCTTCTCGAAGAGGACGATCTTGCGGCCGCGGATGTCGGGGGCATTCCGGTGCAGGTGCAGCGCCAGGGGAAGCAGCGCTGCCAGAGCGAGGGCAAGTGCCGCGAGGGCGGGTCCCAGCCGCGCCCGTGCCGCCAGGACCCAGGCAGGAGCGCGTCGCGGCCCCGGTCCGACATGGCGCAGCACGGCCAGGGCCACGGCAGCCTGCAGGAGGGCCCCGACCAGGGGCAGGTTCCAGGGCACGGCATCCCGGATGCGCGCCACCAGTGGCGGCGGCGGCGGGGTTGCTCCCGCGATCGGTTTCTCGATGACGGGTTCCGCCATCCAGTCGAGGGCCAGGAATGCCGGCGCGGCGCTGAGCAGGAGGAGGTAGACCATCTGGCAGAGCAGGACCGCCGCGACGGCCGCGAGGATGCGGCGCCAGGGGATGGACCGTGGCGTTTCGCCGGCAGCCGGAAAGGCGAAGGGGACGCGGACAGCCAGGTACAGGGCAGGCACCAGGAGGTCGAGTCCGCCGAAGGTGGCCCCGATCCAGAGCGGCCGGCGCGAGAGTGTCCCTGCCGCGGCGCCCAAGATGCGCCCCATGGCATCCGCCGCCAGCCAGAGGACGGGGATGGAAGTGATGGCGAAGCGGTAGAGAGCAAGGAGGCACACTGCCTCCGCGGTGATGCCGAGCACATGCCGCTCGGCGCCCTCCCGGAGGCGGGAAAGGACCAGGAGAATCAGGGCCGTGGCCAGGATGGCCGGTATGGGCAGCAGAGAGCCGAGCAGGTAGGGTGTCGCCAGCAATGCACCGGCAAAGCCGACCCAGGCCCGCCAGGAAACCCTGACCCGCGGCAACGCCAGCAGCACCGCGATCAGCAGCGCGGTCAGCGTCAGGCCCCGACGCAGGGCGTGCCCCAGCAACCCCACGGCCCCGGAGGCGAACCAGGAGGCAAAGAGCCCCAGGAGCGCCGCCAGGAGCACGGCTGTGGAGGGAGCTTCGTGCCCGGCTCCGGGCGCCGGTGCCGAGCCCACCGCCTTGTCCGCAGGGGAGCAGCGTTCCGCGCGGCTCTCGGCTGGCTCTTCGGCGGCTGTTTCTCGGGGATCCGGTTGGGCGTCCAGCATTGTTGTTGTCGGGGTGGCTGGGGAAGCCGCGCCGTCGGCCTGGGCCGAGGGTCCGTCCGGTGTGTCTTCGGAAGGCTTGGGAGTGGGGGTGCGGGGGAGTTTTCGTTTCCGCTGGGCCATGCTGTTCCCATCACGAAAAGGCGAGGGCGGCCGATGCATCGGCCACCCTCGCTTGGGTTCATCGCGCGGGCGTTGCCACCCCGCCTACTTCGGGGCCTGCGTCCCGAAGCTCGGGACCTTGCCGGCGGGCTTGACGGGCAGCGCCGCATCGCCATCGCTCGGGTCCTTCGACGCCGACTTGACCCCGGTGTTGCAGTAACTCAGGTCGGCGGGACACGACGTAAAGTGCACCGGGCACTGGGTCGGGTTGAAGTTGGCCCCGCCGCAACTGGTCACGTAGCCCGCACTGCCGCACTCGGTTTCCACCATCGGGCAGATGGTCTCTTCGGGCGGGCACTGGGTGAACCCGTTCGGCGTACA
>JAFGRS010000822.1 GCA_016935045.1 Lentisphaeria bacterium
GCTGCCCAGTCCATCGGGGCCGAGATCCGGGTCGTGGCCACCGCGGATGTCTTCGAGGATCGTGCCAAGGGCGCCGGCAAGCAGTTCGGGGTTCCCCCCGAGCGTTGTTTCTGGGGCTTCGATGCCTACCGCAAGGCCCTCGATACCGACGCGGATGTGGTGGTGACCGCCGCGTCCCCGAACTTCCGGCCGGTGCACCTCGAAGCGTCCGTGGAAGCCGGGAAACACGTCTTCATGGAAAAGCCGGTGGCGGTGGATCCCCCGGGCGTGCGGCGCGTCATCGCGGCCGGTGAGAAGGCCAAGGCCAAGGGCCTCAGCATCGTGGCGGGGACCCAACGCCGGCACCAGCACGGCTACCTGGTCAACCAGTACCTCGTGTCCCAGGGCGCCATCGGCACGATCCTCTCCGGCAACATCTCCTGGTGCGGCGGGGCCCTGTGGTACAGGACGCGTCAGCCGGGCGAATCGGATGCCCACTACATGGTGCGCAATTGGGTCAGCTTCACCGAGATGTCCGGCGACCACATCGTCGAGCAGCACGTCCACAACATCGATGTGGCCAACTGGTACCTCGGCCGGCCGCCCGTCTCCGCCCTGGGCTTCGGGGGACGCGCCCGGCGCAAGACCGGCAACCAGTTCGACTTCTTCAGCGTGGATCTCGATTACGGCGACGACGCCCACATCCACAGCATGTGCCGCCAGGTCAACAAGTGCTACGGGGGCGTGCGCGAGTTCTTCGTCGGCACCGAGGGCAGCATGTGGGGCAGCGGCAAGGTCAACAGCAGGAACGAGAAGAAAATCGAGGTCCCGGAATACAAGGTCCATGGCAACCCCTACGTCGAGGAACACGTGGCCCTGCTGCGCAGCGTCATCGACGGCAAACCCCTCAACGAAGCCCAGGCCGTGGCCGAGGCCACCATGGCCGCGATCATGGGCCGCATCTCGGCGTACACGGGGCAGTTGGTGCGCTGGTCCGACGTCATGGGCAAGGAAGATTCCCCCTTCTACAACCTGACGCTGAAGCCGACCGCCGATGAGTTCGAGCAGGGCGAAGTCACGGCGCCCCCTGATGATGTCGTGGCGGTTCCGGGAGCGGACTGATCCCGTGCCCTCCGTGGGGGGTTCCGCGGGGTTCCCGGGCGGGTGCCGGGTGCGGGTCGTGTGTGTGAGCCGGTGGGTGCTGCCGGTGCTGGAGCAGGAGGATCGTGGCGATGAGCAGGTGGACGATGTGGGCAGCCGCATGGGTGTGGGCCCTGGCGGCGGGTTCGGCGGGATTGGGCGCGGCCGAGGGTGTGGCCGTTTCCCGGGTGGACGGTGTGGTCACAGTCAAGGCGGGAGACGTGTCTGCCCGCTGGGTCGTTGCCGATGGCGCCACCGAGATCGTGGTGGGCAAACAGCGTCTTGCCGGCAAGGGACGCCTCTATGCGGCCGGGCCGGGGGCGGACGGCAAGGTGCAGGTGCAGGCCATCGGGGCCGATGCCCCGGCGGCCCTGGACGCCAAGGCCTTTCTGGTGGCGGTCACGCAGACCGGGGCGGGACCCGGCAGCGTCGGGGTCGCCCTGGCGGCGCTCTCCGGTGTTTCCGAACTCGCGTCGGTGCCTCTCCGGGCCCTGGGTCTTGAGGACGGGGTGTACGGGGGATTCCGCCCGGCCTCGAACGAGTTCTTCGGGCCGGTGCGGGACAGCTTGAGCGTGGCGGCCGCGGCGGGGGGTGTGGTGTATCTGGGGCGCAGCGCCGGTCAGCCCGTCGTTCTGAGTTCCGCTGCCGGCCTGTCGGATGCGGGGCCGGTGACGGGGGTCGCCTGGGACGCCGGCAGGGGGATCCTGAGCGGCAAGGCGGATCTCAAGGAGAAGCAAACCCTCGAGCTGCAGCTCCTGGCGCCGCCGGAACCCGAACGCTGGGTGGCGGCGCGGTCGGCGGTCGGGGAAGAAGATGCCAGGGCCGGCGTGGTTACGGATACCATGCAGACCGGCCCCTGGCTGCGCCTCTGGATCGAGAGCCCCGTGACCCGGACCGTCGCCTGGAGCGTGACCTTCGAACGCAAACCGCCAAAGACCGCCGCCGCCGGCGCGCTGGTCGCCAGGGCCCAGGCCCTCGCCCCGCGCCACGTCCGTATCGCCTGCACCGGCGCGGCAGGAGACCTCGTGGCACGCCGGGACGATGGGGTCATCCTGCCCGTCTCGGGCGGTATGGCGGACGACACCGCGGCCCTGCCGGGACGCAAGAGCACCTACACCATCCTGCCGCTGAGCTGGACGGCAGCCGTTCCCAAGGTCCTCGCCGCGGTGGACGTCACCACCCCCGAACTGCCGCCCCTGCCCCCCCTGCCGAATGTCTATGCGGGGGACCTCAAGCCGGTACGGGCCGTCAGCGGCTGGAACGGCGCCCCCCGCCGGGATCTTTCCATCGAGGACAACCCGATCCGCATCCGCGGCGAGACCTTCGCCAAGGGTATCGGCACCCATGCCGTGTCGGAGATCGTCTACAGGGTCCTGAGCAACTACCGTCGCTTTGTGGCCGTGGTGGGGGTGGATGACGAGAAGGACGGCGCCGGTTCGGTGTCCTTCTCCGTCTTCGCGGACGACAAGCCCCTGATCGAGACCGGCTCCGTGACCTGCGCGCAGGAACGCATCCCCATCAACGTGGCCATCCCGGCGGGGACGAAACTCCTGCGCCTGGTGGTCGGGGACGCGGGGGACGGCGTCGGCTGCGACCACGCGGACTGGGCCAACGCTGGGTTCCTTACCGAGGGGGAACCCCGCCCCGAAGAACTCCTCGACGAGTGGCTCGAAAAGGGCTTTGTCCCCCTCTTCAACGGCAAGGACCTCGCCGGCTGGGATGGCGATCCCCGCTTCTGGTCCGTCCAGAACGGCGTCATCCGGGGCGAAACCACTCCGGAAAAGGTGGCCCCCGGGAACACCTTCCTGATCTGGCGTGGGGGCACGCCGCGCAACTTCATCCTCAAGATCAAGTTCCGCATCGCCGGCGGCAACAGCGGCGTGCAGTACCGCAGCAAGGAGGTCGAGAAGTGGCGGATCGCAGGCTAC
>JAFGRS010000823.1 GCA_016935045.1 Lentisphaeria bacterium
CTCCCAGACCCTCCAGGGGGCCGGAGGCGTTGGTGGCCTGCTCTCGTGCTCTTCGGCCTCTTCGTCGTTGTTCGTGGCCTATGACGGGAATGGGAATGTCGCCGCCCTCGTCGATGCCGATACGGGCACCGTTACCGCCCAATACGACTACTCCCCCTTCGGAGAGACCGTTCGGGCCGTCGGCCCCGCAGCTTCTGAGAATCCGTTCCGCTTCTCCACCAAGTACGCCGAACCCGCCGCCGGTTCGGAGCTGTACTACTATGGGTATCGATATTACTCCCCGGAGCTGGGGAGGTGGTCCAGGCGGGATCCCGTTGAAGAGACAGGGGGAATCGGGCTATACTCGTTCGTGGGCAACTCCGTAATGGCCAGGATTGACCATCTGGGGATGGCTATCTGGCCTTGGGAGCCCTGGCCGTACGATCCAGATCCGGAGGACGACATCGGTCCCGGGACGACACCGGGGGACATATGCAAGAAGAAGCAGGAGTGTCCATCGTGTAAGCCTGTTCCAGCAGGCGCTCGCTACGGTCAACACACTCACGATTCGCATGACCACTTCATGAAGCACCTGGGAGCGACCTGCTTTGAACTCTTCGGAAGCAAGACCCACTGGCACTTCTTTGAGATGCATCAGGCACCGTATCCCAATTGCACCTGCCGCACCATCAAGAGAGACGGGGGATGCGGCGGGGCACCGACAGTGATACCACCGATCCCTTGGTAACTCGCATGCCAAGAAGCAGTCCATGACCACGTCTGGATTCGAGGGCCAACTCAGCGAGGCATGAAAGCGATGCAAAGCCGGGAAAGTGAGGATTGCTTGTGTGCAGGGTATTTCGTCATCGCCGGGCCGCAGCCGTACCGGTCTTTCGGCCCGGGGATCGTGAATCGTGAAGTCCTCAGCATCTCAGAGTGTATCTGCGACCGCCTGCCCAGCCTGGACTCGATCGAGGATCCCGAGAAGATGGCATCTGCCTTCAACCTGCCGCAGGGAACCGGGCAGGCTGTCTCGAAGGTGGTTCGCACTGGGGTCCAGGATGGTGTGATCGCGTATCCCCCGGTCTGCCGGGACCGGGCTGTAGCTGACCGGATCCATCGACTGGTCTGCGCCCATCACACGGTCAAGGTCGTGGGCTTTGGTCTCCACAGGAAGGACGCATCTCGGTATCTGGTTCAGTGGGGCGGTGCCGCAGCGCAGCCCTCCCTCGTCTCATTGCTCGCAGACGAGAGGTCCTTTGCTCCGGACGGAACCGTTCTCGGCTTCGAGCCCCTGACGGTGTGCGCGACGGGCGAGTTGGGTTGCTCGTGGCTGTGCGGTGATGTTCCCCGTCAGCTTCTTGCCAAGACGGGTATCGCCCCAAACCGACGAGGCCTCCTTGAGGACTACCGAGACGCGGACCGGTGCTGCAGGATGCTGGACGCCGGGGGGCTGGACGGTGAGCCAGGGCCGTGGTTCGCTTGGCTGGTGTGCGTGTATGACACGCTGGGCCCTCGGGGTCAACCCTTATAGTTGTATTTATCTCGCGAGCAGGCTACGGTCTGACCGTGCGCGTCCTCGACACCTTCCGACGGCATGCGGTGGCACTGAGGATTGTCACGACCCGCGGACTGGGCGAGTCGGCCACCGGCCAACGCCCCCGCGGGCAGTTCCTAGAGGCGGCCGACGATGGTGGCGGGGCGGATGTCGATGGCGTTCCCGCAGAAGCGGTCGTGGAATGTTGCGCCCTGCCTGAGGCAGTGGCGGCCTTCGGCCAAGCCTGCGGCTTGCTCTCCGTTCGCTTCGCGAGCCGTAGTCCACTGGCCTCGCTTCAGCGTGCCGTAGACCAGAATCGAGATGTGGACATCATGCGTCATCGGGCGGCTCCTTCCTGTACCGTAGCGCGTTCGCGGAGCTGGGCGACGAACCGCAGGCGGTGCGCCTCCGGGCTGAACACCTCCTCCTGGCGGAAAACCACCATGGTCATCGGCCGGACCACCATGGGCCCCCAGTCGTGTCTGGGCCCGCACCCGACGCCGATGGCGTCATCGAGGACCGCTCCGTCGGTGCTGTAGGCCACGGCGCGATATCGGCGGCTGTAGCGGAACTCGATCGGTCGGTTGCCCTTGAGCACGACCACCGGCCCGGGCACGTGACGCACGCCGAGGACGGCGGAGATCTGGCCCCGACAGTGGGCGGCCAGGCGCAGGAACACCTCCGGGTCGAGGCCGTCTTCACGGGCGGCCAGGTCGGCCATGCGGGCCATTACCTCGCTGTCCACTTCGGCACTGCGTGGGAGCCGAAACCGGTGGAAGAGGTCATCGGCATTGGTGGTCGTACCGTTTGCTGTGGCCAAGGACCTCACTGGAGCATAGAGAACGGGTTGCACCACCGCAAGGACCGCAGTATGGACGAGGACCGCAACCGGGCCTCGGGGAAAGGCTGCGCGCGGGTCATGTGCTGCATCCGCTCCATCGCGGCACCCGTCTTGGGCAGGGCAAAGGAGTCCATCAGCGTGGTTTGGCGTCGCCTCTCAGGGAAGGTCCATCTGCTCCTTGGGCTGCAGTCCTGCAGTAGCCTTCAGGAGTGGGAACAGCGGTGCA
>JAFGRS010000824.1 GCA_016935045.1 Lentisphaeria bacterium
CCCCCTGCCGTTCTTCCACGGCGTCTGCGCCACGCTGTACCCGGAGAACGCCGAGGGCCAGTTGGCAAAACCGTCGTGATGCTTGCAGACCAGGACCGCATAGGCCATCCCGGCGCGCCTGGCCGTCACCGCCCACTGGTCGCAGTTCAGACCCGATGGGCAGAATCCCTCCGGCGGCATGGGCTTCCCGTCCCAGTCCCGGTGCCCCTCGTAGAAGGTCCGGATGCCGAAGTGCAGGAACAGCCCCATCTCCCAGTCCTGGTACTCCCGTTGCCGCGGCGTCGGTTTCGCCGTCGGTAGCCAGTTCGCCGAATCCATGGGCTCCCTTTCCGTTTGCATGCCCAGTCACCAACACCCGGGCCCCGGGGCCTCGTGAACTGCCCCGGCCCCGGCCGCGGCGCCGAGTCCATTCCAGCCGGGCGGCAGCGTGTCGTCCCGCTTCATGACCAGATGCAGCATGCCGTCCCGCAGGGAACGCTTGACCTCCTGGATCTGCTCGTCCACCAGGAACCCGCGGCCGTAGATCAGGATCTCACCCACCAGACCCCGCAACCGGTTCCCGCCGCTCTTCCCGTTCGCCTCGGGCCACACCGCGCCGCGGAAAAACCGCTCCTTCCCGGCCAACCCCTCACTGCGGCCGCACACGGGCCACCGCGTCGAGAACGTCCTGTACCTCGTTCCATGTGGCCCCGGGCGGTCCGCCCTCGACGGCCCCATAGACCAGCACCGCCGCGGTGGCCGGCGGGATGAACCTCTCCCCCGGCGGCAGCACCACCGCCTCCGCGAGTTCGAGACGCGCGTCCGGATGCTGTCCCCCCCCGGGGTCCCGCCAGAAATGCGCCTTCAGGGACGGATCCAGGGGCAGGCACCCATACCGCGCTCGGAATCCCGGATCGTGCCAGGAAGCCGACACTCCCGTGCGGTAGTAGTTCGGCACGTCCGTGCCGCCGCCGGCCAGATCGCCCTCGACATCGCCGCCGATGGCGGAGGGCAGGTAGTAGAACACGGCCCGGAGGGGCAGTGGCCGCGTCGGATCGGCGTTGCGGATCGAGGTGCAGCGGGCTACGAAGAAGGGGACCCCCGGGAACACGACGAGGGTATGCGTGGCCTCGAAACTCACCGGCGCCGTCCGCCGGGCGGCCATGGCCCCCTGCTCGTCGACGGCCGTGATCACCGATCCGTCAGGACTCCGACGGGCGGTCACAGTCAGACGAACCGCGCCCCCGACCTCCACCGCCTCGAGGGCCACCAACTCGTCGGCCTGCGTCCACTGGTTGTCTCCGCCCGGCTGCTGCCAGATGAGGGGATTGTAGCGCCCCAGCAGGACCCCGCCGCAGAAGACCCGATCGAGGATGTTGCCGCTGCTGCCGTCGTGTTCCAGGCGCAACACCCCGTTGTCGATGCTCAGGCGGCCATAGGCGCTCCGCGCGACCTTCACCCTGGCGGGGAGGTCGCCGGCAGGGTCCAGCGCGCCGGCGACGCTCTCGGAGGGTGCGAGCGGGGCCGCAAGGGTCACCCAGACCCCGTCTCCCAGGCGGCCGGCAGGCCAGGCGGTCCCGTCCGTCAGCCGGAAAAGGGCCTTGTCGGCGGCGACCGGCGCGGAGAAAAGCACCGGCGCCGCGGCCGCGGAACGGCTCCCGGTGTTGGCCAGCAGAATGCTCCCCGCGGCCGGGTCACGCAGGACACAGGTGAGGGAGGTGCGGCCGCGGCAGCCGCGGGGTACCCAGGCCGCCGGCTGGACCAGGCGCGCTTCGAGGGTGCGCGCACCCCCCGCCGGCGCGGGGAGAGCCCCGCCGATGGCGATGGTGCCCGTGCTTCCCCCGACAAGGGCAAGCACCGGGGACGACACGACCGTTTCGCCCAGGCGGATGGTGATCTCCGCCCGGGCCCGGGTGGGGCCGGCATTGACCGCGGTGACTTCGATGCCGTCAGGGGTTGCCCGCAGGTCGCGCAGGTAGATCTCGGGGATGGTCCCCGCGTGCAGGCGGCAGGCCATGGGGTTGAGCTTCGCGGCCATGGCGGTGAGTTCGGGATAGGGCTTGTCGTCGACGTTGACGAGACCGTAGTTCGAGTCCTCGGGGAAGGTGTCGCTGATGCCCAGTTCCGGCTCGTCGGCCCACATGAAGTAGTCGCTGCCCACCAGGAAGGGCAGACGGAAGAGGAGGTGCTGCATCACCTCGTAGCACATGGCCTTCTGTTCCTGGGTGTCGACCCGCATGCCGGCGCCGTGCTTGCAGGGCAGGCCGGAGTCCAGGGCCGGGAACGACCACTCCGTCACCATCATCGGGCGCTCCACCAGGGCGTGATAGCTCCCGAACAGCTCCGCCAGGTGGCTCAGGTCTCCCCCCTCGAAGTCGATGCGGGGATAGTGATTGAAGGTCACCACGTCGCAGTGGCGGGCACAGGCCTTCCAGGCCCACTCGGGGGCATTGCCGGCAAAGCGGGATCCGATCACCAGGTGATTGGGATCCGCCCGGCGGATGGCCGCCGCCGACACCGCAAAGTACCGCTCCGCCACCTCGGCGAGCCAGGCGGTCTGAACCGCGCGGGCCTCGTCGTCGGGAGGAGGCAGCTCCGCCAGCCCGGCCACATCCTCCCACGAAGCCACGGCCTGCCCCCAGACCCGGTTGAAGGCGGCGATGTCCCCATGCAGCCGCCGGAGATGGTCCACCAGGGCACGTTTGCCGCTGTGGTCCGCGGGCCAGGCCAGAGCGGCCGTCCAGATGCCGTCCCCACGGTGGCTCTTCCCGTACCATTCCAGCTCGTTGTCGAGGAAGTACCCCAGCAGCCAGGGGTCGTTGCGGTTCTCCGCGCATACGGCCTGGGCCCGGCTGGTGCAGTAGGCTTCCCAGCGCGGGTCGAAGACATTCGGGAAGCCGGTCCAGGTCGTCTTCTCCACCAGGGCGGAAAGATCGGAAAAGGACGAGCCGAAGGCGGCGAACAGGGTATGGGCCAGACCCCTGTAGCGGACTTCGGCGATGTTGCCCGCGCCGAGGGTGTTGAATCCCCATCGCCGCAGCCGTTCGGCGGCCACCTCGGCCCACGCCTCCGCGGAACCGTAGAGCTTCTCGCAGTTGCGGTGGTAGGGAGCATAGCCCAGCTTCTGGCACCAGTGCGCCCGGTAGTTCACATGGTCCGTGCCGACGGCGTAGAAGCGCTCGCCCCGGGGGTCCACGAACCACCACCTGTCCCCGTCCTTCTCCACCCGGAAAAAGCCGGTCGCGGCGGACGCCGCGCGAATCCCGGAGCCGGCAACCGCATACTCGGGAAAACTCTTCTCGGCCTTCGGCGGCAGGGCCACGGCTGTCTCCCTGTCCGCAACCATGCGGAAATCGTCGAACACAGCACGCACACCGGACACCCGCAACGCCGGACGACCCTCGGTCACCGCCTCGGCGCTGAAGGCAAAGCCGATGTGCGTCACCTCCGTACCGTCCGCCGTCAATACCCTCCCGTCAATCCCCGCCGGCGTCAGCTCCAGGCGCAGACGGTACGGGGTCCCGAACTGCCAGTCGAAGTCGTGGCCCCGCTGGGCCGTGCCACGCAGGGAGTTCTGCGCAAGCCATTTCCCGTCCTTCATCTCACACAGCTCGACGAAGTGACCCTTCCCTTCCGCATCGGGCTGCTCGACCAGGGCAATGTGCCAGAAATCCGAATCGCCGCGGTGCAGACTCAGACCGGCCACCTTCCAGCCCTTCGAGGACGTGGCCAGGGGCGTCATGACCACCTCGCACACCGCGGAACGATACACCACCCCCGCCACCGGAAAAAGCCAGGCAGGCAAGCCGACGTCGCTCCGCAACTGCCCCTCCCGCACCTGCCAGTGGAACGGGTCCAGTGTCCACAGAGGCAGCGCCGGATCGTCGAAGGCGTCCTCGATCCGTACCTCCGCGGCGCCCGAGCCCGCAAGCAGTACCCATCCCGCCGCCAGACCCAACCATGCCAGTCTCTGCATCGCCGTCGCCTCCGTCGTCCGTGCGTGGACCCTCCCCACCATAGCCCCCGACCCCGCCGGCGTCCATTCTCCACACCCAGCGGAAAGCACCCTTACGGAATCCGGCCCATGGTCCCCGCCGCGACTCTCCTGGCAGCCATGGCGCGCCGATGCGGGAAAGGAACGAGAAGCGTCCGCGCGCCCCCCCTGTTTTCCGGACACCGGACGGCCCTCTCGGCCGGAAAACGCCCCCTCCCGGGCGTCCGCGCGCCCCCCCCTGTTTTCCGGACAGATCACGCAGATCCTGGCCGGAAAACGCCCCCCGGCGCAGGGGGTCCTCTCTTCCGGAGACCCGGCTGGCAAAACCCCGGGAGCGGTAGGACAGTACCCCGGACCCCGGATCAGCGCCTGCCGCGCGGTGAACGTGTGGCCCCAGGGTAGAGCAGGGGTGCTGAACCCGCGGGCGCGGATTCGCAAGTACAGTACAGTTCTCAGACGATGAGAAAGAACGGCACGAACGGGAACAGTCACACATGAAAACAGTGCGGGAACCGGCCCGGGATCTTCCTGTATGGCGCGAGGTGGATGTGGTGGTGGCCGGCAGCGGTCCCTCGGGAATCGGCGCGGCACTGGCCGCGGCCCGGAGCGGCGCGCGCACGTTGCTGGTCGAGCGCTATGGCTACCTGGGCGGCATGATGACCGGCGCCTACGTCACGGCCATCCTCGGCTTCCATAACGGCGAGCGCCAGATCGTGCACGGCATCGGCGAGGAGATCGTCCGCCGCCTCGACGCGGAGGGGGGGCTCCTGAAGTGGCGGGAGAAGACGCCGGTGGACTGCGTCGGGGACGCGGAGTTCATGAAGTGGCTCTTCCTGGAGATGCTCGAAGAGGCCGGGGTCGAGGTCCTTCTGCACACCTGGGCCGTCGGGACCGTGATGGACGGCGCCATCTGCCGCGGCATCCTGACCGAAAGCAAGGGGGGCCGACGGGCCATCCTGGCAGGGGTGACCGTGGACGCCACCGCCGACGGCGACCTCTGCGCCGCCTCCGGCTGCGACATGGTCGACGACACCCACGACATCACCATGGTCCATCGCTTCGAGGGGGTCGACCGCGCCCGGGCCGATGCCTTCGCCAAGGAAAACCCCGAACGCTGGCAGGCACTCCTCGATGAAATGGCCGCGGTCGGGGGCGAGAGACCGGGCGGCAATACGCCCTACGTTCAGGGCCGCTCCGCCATCTGCGTCGAAGACCTCACCGCGGTCGAGAGCGAAGCCCGCAAACGGGCCCTGCGGGGACTCGTCTTCGCGCGCCGGAAGCTGCCGGGATACGAGAATGCGAAGCTCGCCTGGACCGCCCCCCAACTGGGCGTGCGCGAAAGCCGCAAGATCGTCGCGGAGTACAGCGTGACGGAGGAAGATCTGCGCGCCAGCCGACGCTTTGAAGACACCGTCGGACGCTGCGGCGCACACCTGGACGGCTATGCGCTCTACCGCGTCAGCGGACTCGAATACGACCTCCCCTACCGTTGCCTGGTGCCGCGGGACGTGGACGGGATCCTGGCCACGGGACGCTGCCTCGGCGCGACGCATCTCGCCATGAACACCCTGCGCCTCATCGTCCCCTGTTTCCTCACTGGAGAGGCCGCCGGCACCGCGGCCGCGCTCGCCGTCCGGGAACAGGTCCAGCCCCGGGTGCTGCCCGTCGCCGCGCTGCAGGCCCGGCTCCGCGCCCGGAACAACAACCTCGGCTGAGTGCGATCCGTCGGGTTGCGCCGGCGAAGCCTTGGAGCCCGCCATCCTCGATGGAACCCGGCAAGAGCCAAAGACACGACGGGAAAACAGCAGGGAGCCCCCAGCCATGCCGCGTCCGAACATTGTCTTCATCATGGCCGATGACATGGGCTACGGGGACTTCGGGCGTTTCGGCGACGGCCGGTCCCGTACCCCCTCCCTGGATCAGTTGGCCGCCGAGGGGGTGTGCCTCTCGCAGCACTACTCCGCCTCCTGCGTCTGCACCCCCGCCCGGGCCGGGCTGCTGACCGGACGCTATCCCCACCGCACCGGCGCGCTCGAGATGCGCTCCATTCGCGGGCTGGACCGTCTCTCCCTCGATGAGGTGACCGTGGCCGACCGGTTCCGGGCGGCAGGATACCGCACCGGCCTGGTGGGTAAGTGGCACACGGGAGTGTACGGGGATGCGTACCATCCCAACCGGCGCGGCTTCGACGAGTTCATCGGCTTCCGCGGCGGGGCCATGAGCTACTGGCAGTGGCGCATCGAGCGCAACGGTACCTTCCAGGACGCCGACGGCGCCTACCTGACAGACCTCCTGACCGAAGAGGCCGTCGGGTTCCTGCAGCGACACCGCCGCGAGTCCTTCTTCCTGTGTCTGCACTACAACGCCCCGCACACGCCTCTGGATGTCCCCGAGGCCGAGCTGGCACCCTTCCTCGAACCGGGGGTGATCACGCGCGGCGTCAGTGCGGTCTACGCCATGGTGCACGTCATGGACCGGGGTATCGGGCGGGTGTGCCAGGCGCTACGCGACCTGGGGCTCGAAGACGGCACGCTGGTGCTGTTCACCAGTGACAACGGTCCCGCCATGTACGGTCACGGCGAAGAGTGCATGGCCCGCTTCAACGCCAGCATGCACGGAGGCAAGGGAAACGTCTACGAGGGCGGCATCCGCGTGCCCATGGTGCTGCACTGGCCGAACGGGAACCTGGTCGGGGGCAGGACCTGCGATGCCTTCGCCCACTTCACGGACTGGCTGCCCACCCTGCTCGCCGCCGCCGGAACCGAACCCCCCAGCGATCCAACCCTCGACGGCCACAATATCCTGCCCGTCCTGCAGGGGGAAGCCCCCGCCGCCGAACCGCGCCGCTTCTGGCAGTGGAACCGGTACGCCCCCGTACCAACCTGCAACGCCGCCATGCGCGACGGCGACTGGAAACTCGTGCGCCCCCTCATCCGTGAGGCCATGTGGACATCCCCCGAAGAGATGGAGATGGACCGCCACTTCGAGATGCACCCCGAGGCGTTCGTCGACATCCTCCGCACTCCCTCTCCGCCCCGGGAACTCCCGCCTCCTCCGCCCCCGGAGCTGTACCACCTCGGCGACGACCCCGGCGAAACCCGCAACCTGGCCGACCAACACCCCGACCGCACCCGGCGCATGCTGGACGAACTGGAACGCTGGTTCGAAGACGCCAACGCGGGATCTCCATGGCCGGCGCGTCCGTCCGGTGTGCCCTGACCGCCGACCGCCGACGCACCGACGCTGCAGGCAACCCTGAACCCGATGACCCAGTGACCCAATGACCAAGTGACGTTGCGCTCGCCGCGCCTCCGCGCGAGGCCTCCCGTCCCCCTTGTCAGCAGGCATGTTCCGTGCGCTGGATGATCATCTCCTGCCAGGTCTGGTCCAGGGTCGTGAAGCGAGCCGACCAACCCGACACCCGCACGGCAAGATTGGGATAGCGTTCGGGATGGTGCTGCGCGTCCCGCAGCGTTGCCGCATCCACCACGTCCACCTGCAGGTAGAGCCCGCCCAGGGCGACGAACGTCTGCAGCAATCCCACCAGGGACCGGAGACATGCCTCGCCCCGCAGGCTGCTCGGGTGAATCTTGAGATCCAGGGGCGTGCCGCAGGTCAGCCGTTCGAAGTCGGCCTTGCAGAAGGAGCGCACCACGGCCGTCGGGCCCCTGCGGTCCGTGCCCGGCGTAGGGGAGAGGTTGCTCGCCAGGATGTCTCC
Organism: Lentisphaeria bacterium; assembly: GCA_016935045.1. Lineage (GTDB taxonomy): Bacteria > Verrucomicrobiota > Lentisphaeria > Oligosphaerales > JAFGRS01 > JAFGRS01. The sequence goes on from JAFGRS010000824.1 coordinate 7,692, forward strand.
GACACGGCTGCCGAAGGGCTGTGCCGCGCGTCCGTCCCGGAAGGCGAGTTCGCGGCCGAAGGTGCTGATGCCCGGGGGCGTCAGGACTCCGTTGCAGCGCGGCTGCTCCCGGCACAGCGTCACGTAGTCCGTGTAGACCCGCACCAGCATGGCGTCGGCCTCGGCCTCGTCGTTGCCGTAGAGCACCAGGTCCCGGCAGATCTCCCGCCGCAGGTCTTCATGACCCGCCCAGTTCG